>JAQTOL010000203.1 GCA_028748945.1 Paludibacter sp. | reverse complement strand
TTTACGTCCGATTCGTACTGCCGAAATTCCGAACTATGTTGTGCGTGGACAATATATTGCTACAGAAGTTGATAATATATTGCAGGAAGGCTACCGTCAGGAGAAAAATGTGGCTCCAAATTCTAAAACCGAGACTTTTGTCGCCATGAAAGTATTTATTGATAACTGGCGATGGGGCGATGTTCCATTTTATATCCGTACCGGAAAACAATTGCCTGAACGGGTAACCGAGGTGATTATTCATCTTAAACCCGCTCCGCATCAGTTATTCAAACAACGTTGCGTGGCACAGTCGACCAACATGATTATTCTGCGCATTCATCCCGATGCCGGGGTGGCGGTCGATTTTGGCATGAAAATTCCGGGTGCAGGCTACAAAGTACAAAATGTGAATATGGCTTTTCATTATTCCGATTTGGCGGAAAATAAAATATCGGAGGCGTATGAACGTTTATTATTGGATTGCATGATTGGTGATTCCACTCTTTATGCACGTGCCGATGCAGTGAAGGCCAGTTGGAAGTTTGTAGATCCGATTCTTCAGGCGTGGAAGAATAATCCTGAGATTCCCTTGTATTTTTATGAATGTAACACCTGGGGACCAAACGAATCGAATGCTTTATTCGGGGATAAGCAATTGAAGTGGCGCGTTCCATTTAATAAATTTAAGACAATCTAAAAACCTTTCTTTTTGACTTTGCCCGGGTTTTAAACTTTGGGAAGGTTTATATAAAAACAAAATTATGAATACCCATCTTCATGTTTTTGACACGCCGGAAGATACGGCAAAAGCTGTAGCGGAGCTTATTCTGGACAATGTCAGGAAAAAAGTGAAACAGTCGCTTCCTTTCAATATTGCTCTTTCGGGTGGGAGTACACCTAAATTGCTTTTTGATATATTGTCAAATGAATATGCAGAAAGTATTCCCTGGCATTTTGTACGTCTGTTTTGGGTAGATGAACGTTGTGTTCCGCCTACTCATATTGAAAGTAATTTTGGCATGACCTACGAGCATTTGCTTAAAAACGTTCCGATACACGAAGCAAATATTTTTCGTATGCAGGGGGAAGAAAATCCGGAAGTTGAAGCCAAACGCTATCAGGAATTAATGGAACGTGAACTGACAATTCATGATGGTTTTCCCCGGCTTGATTTTGTCCTGTTGGGAATGGGCGATGACGGACATACGGCATCTATTTTTCCAAACGATATGAGTTTGCTGAAATCGGATGCTGCTGTTGGAGTGGGAACTCATCCGCTGAGTGGACAGAAACGGATTACCCTTACCGGATTGACTTTGGAGCAGGCAAGTGAAGTTGTTTTTTTAATTACCGGACCGGCAAAAGCAGGTATTCTCAGTGAGATAATTCATCAAAAACCCGGCTACGTAAATTATCCGGCATCATACATGCGTTCCAACTCGGGTATGGCTGAATTTTATCTTGATAAAGAAGCAGCTTCGCTACTCTAAAACAATTTTGCATGACTTTAAGCGACCATCTCGACGAATTCTACGAACAATATAACATCCCGCCCAATGGTGGCGTAAACGATAAAGTATTCGAAGTTCCGCTACCGTTTTTCAAATTAAAACTCCCGAATTTATCGTGGAGAAGAAAGATGCTTTATATCCACGATCTGGAACATATTCTCAATCAACAGGATGTTTCGTGGAAAGGTGAAATGTTTATTGCATCGTGGGAAATTTCCACCGGATTCTGGAAAAATTTTCCGATTATCCTGTTTCCTCTATGGACAATGGGTTGGGGACTCTGGAAACATCCATCATCGGTATACAAGGGATTTAGAAAAGGACATTCCGACAGAGGTATAGCCGGTTTAAATATTAATAAGGAGAAATTACTGACAATGAATTTGTCACAATTGAAAGTACTGACACAAGGCAAACGAACAGACCCGTCTCAAAGTCTTCTGGTTATAAGGTTGTTCTTTTGGACTTTAATCAGCCAGATTGTTTTCCTCACGCCAGTCTTTCTTTTAGTCAGTTTGATTGTTGTTGCGCTGCATTAGTTTTTTAGTCCTGAACTCAATTTTACATCCCCGATATACTCAAGGTCTTAGAATTAATTACTAATTTTGAGGCGGATTATCCAATGCCGGACAAGCATGGAATGCATAATCATTACATCATTTTAAAAAGAATATCATGAAACTCAGATTAACAACAATTATTTCGGTCTTTTTTATGCTTTTTGCAGGTTTTTCATTTGCCCAAAGTCCTAAAAATGAAAGAACAACCAATCATTCTAAATTCTTTTCAGCTTCCGATGCCGCTAACTGGATCTATGTTATTAAGGACAAAACGCTTGATCCTTCGGCAGTTTTCAAAATGGATAACGGAATTTTACAAATTACCGGAGTTTCCACAGGTTATTTGCGAACGAAAAAAATCTATACCAATTTCGATCTCACGGTAGATTGGCGCTGGACAAAGGTTTTGGGAAATGGGGGTGTGTTGGTACATATTCAACCCAAAGATAGTATCTGGCCTGTTTGTTATCAGGTACAACAAAAGGCAAATTCGGCCGGTGATATTATTTGTATGAACGGTTTGTGGGCTAAGGAATGCGCTGATTCAGTGAAATTTACGGTCAAAATGTTTCTTCCGCCCAACGAAAAACCCATGGGTGAATGGAATACCATGCATATTATCAGTAAAAACAACAGCTTGAAAGTATTTGTAAACGGAGAATTACAGAATTACATTACCGGACTAACCGCAGGCAAAGGCTTTATTGGATTTCAAAACGAAGGAAAACCGATAGAATTCAGGAATCTGACAATTAAATAAAAAGACTGCAGACACAACAGAATGATATTTAAAGGAGCAATTTTCGATTTTAACGGAACTATTTTATGGGACACCGCCTTTCACGACAAGGCTTTTGATATTTTTCTTGAAAGACACAATGTACAACTCACTAAAAAGGAGAAACGGATAAAAATTCATGGAAAACCGAACCCCGATATTATGCGTGGTATTTTCGGGAAGCAGTTGACCGATTCGGAAGTGAATGACTTTGCACAGGAAAAGGAACAAATTTACCGCGATCTTATTATCAATGACCTGCAATTTGCACCCGGAGCCGTAGATTTATTCAACTTTCTGAAGAATTCGGGAATTCCATTTAGCATTGCCACTTCGGCCGATATTGAAAATGTGAGGTTCTACTTCGAACATATGCATCTCGACCGTTGGTTTAGTCTTGATGCCGTGACTTACAACGATGGCAACTTCCGGGGCAAACCCTTTCCCGATATTTTCAGGATTGCCGCTTCAAAACTGGGATTAGCACCACACGAAACGATTGTTTTTGAAGATTCCGTTGCAGGAATCATTGCTGCAGAAAAAGCGGATGCCGGAAAGATTTATATCGTAAATTCATATAACGATAACTACAGCCAATTCCCTCACGAAGTGATCACGCATTTCGATGCGGTGGACCGGAAACTGTTTGTTTAGCCTTACGATCTTAGCCGATTATTTCAGCAAGCGGTAAAAAGGAAGATAAACGGTCGGTTCAAAACCGAGTTTTTGCGCCAGATAATAGGAAGCGCGATTTTCCAACCGGCAAGCCCAGACCGGTTCATAATTATTTTCAATACAATAATCGATCAACGCGGAACAAACAGCCATTGCAAAACCTTTTCCACGCGCTTCAGCTGCCGTTTCGATGCCAATTTCCAGTTTATCGTCCAGAATAAAGGCCGAATAAGCCGTTGAGGCCACTTTGCCTTCAGCCAACAGACTAAATCCGACACCTGAATCACCAAACTGTTCCGCATCCTTCCAGAAAAATCTGGGGACAACACTTCCCGGCATATTTTCAAAAATAACTGCATCCGTTCGGATGATTTTGCAATTATCCCGTTTGAATTCAGATTTAAAATCAAGGTATTTTTCCTTGTTGAATTTAAAATTCACGCGCGTATGCACTTCAATTTTGGTTGGATCATCGGTGCTATCCTCTGAATTGACAAGTTTATCACCAAACAACCCGATACATGTTTCGTTCCAGGCGGATGGAAACACCTGCAACCATTCGTAGTTGGTGCGAACGTTGAAAATGTTGAATGCATAATCGAGAAACTTTGCATTAAAAGTGTCATTATCCGTTTTACCGAACAGCAAGGACATACCATACGGATGACTGATATAAAAAGTCTCGGGATGTTCCCTGTTATCCACAAAAACTTTTCCATGAATATGTTGCTCCAGTACGAAACGGGCAAACAAATTATTAAATGTCACTTCGTTGAATGCAGCCGTTGCCTTTTGATATTCATTTTTATTCAGTAGGATCATAATCTGAACTATATATTTCCTGGTTGAGTTTTATTTATCAGCAAAAATCGATTTGCTGTATATCGTTTCATAATAATCATAGAGTTTATCCATCAGTATTTCATTCAGGTAGTTGGTTTTTACTTTCGTGTTGGCAAACCGTTTAAAATATTTACCTGTAACACCATTCATTTCTTCCGATGTGGCCAGATAAATGCTTGGTTCAGCCCCTGATTTTTCGTCGATATACACGGTTACCAGCATTAAATTGATAAATACATCGTACCATTTATTGAATAGCATGATACCGGTGCGGACAACACCCGGATGAACGGCATTGACCGTAATTCCCTTTTCCTCTAATAGTCCGGCCAGTTTGAAACTGATTAAAAGTTGCGCGTACTTCGACACTGCATAGGCTTTCACCCAATGATAATTGTTTAGTTTTTCCACCGAGAAATTACCCATCTTGTAAATGTCGGAACTGAGGTTTATGATCCGGTTATCTTCTCCGGCGGGAAATAGCGGAAGAAGCATTTTTGTAAGCAGATAGGGACCTATGGAGTTAGTCTGGATCATTTTTTCAAATCCATCGGGAGTGATGACATATTCCTTTGTGTAATACCCGCATTATTAATCAGAATATTGAGTTTCCCAAAGTTTTCCGAAAACAGTTTCCCGAAACGATGGATGGAATCAAATGAGGATAGATCGAGTTCGTAAACAAATACATTCGGATTAGCACTTTGAGCTTTAATTTCCGTACAGACAACTTCGGCCTGAACCAAATTCCGGCAAGCCATAACAACGGTATATTTTTTCAGCGCCAGAGCCAGTGCCGTTTCTTTTCCTATCCCACGATTGGCTCCGGTTATGATCGCAATTTTATTTATCATTTTGTTCTGCATTCATTATTTGCGGATAAACGTCCGGCAAGATGTTTTTGTTTAACGATAAATACGGTCATCGTTACTTCCAACCGGCAAAAGCTTGCATTTCATTTTTATTAAGCTTAGAGAATCTCAACAATTTAAATTCCATGCTTCAGCTTTCATTTGTCAATCGTTATTTCAAAATCCATTTTCGGCATAAAATGTTGTTTCTTCCAAAAATAAAGTCGTTTGTTGGTAGCCATTCCTGTTGAATCAGGAGTATATGAAAACGATTTGATTTTTAAATTCCTGTCGGTGGTTAGGGTATATACCGCATTTTCCAACGGTTTCCCCCACGATTGAGTGGAAGTAATTATATATTTGTTTAAGGTTGATATTTTTTGACGGTAAAAGATATTCACATCAACGGTGTCTTTCGATGGCAAGGTGAAATGAAAGAGTACCGAATTCTCCAGACGGTCAAACCGAATCTTTCCCCCCGTGCTTAAATTGACAATTCGAATGGAATCAATCGTCGCCGTTTTGTCTGCAAACGGGAATACGATTTGCTGACTGATATCCTTTTCGGCATCGTTATGAAAGGAATAAATGCCATTAATCACAAAATAACCGGCGTCAAGCGTAAAATCAATATGTTCCTCAAAAAAGGAAACATGATTTTGAGCCTGTTGATAGAATGACAGACTAACAAACAAAAGACAAAGGTACAAGCTGTGTTTTTTCATTCTCCGGCGATGATTATTTTTGCAGTTGCATAATTTTTATTATTCACAAAAAGTCGCAGGCTGTACATTCCATTGGCTGTATTTGCAGGCAGGTTTATCTTTCCTGTGTTTTCTGTAACCGGGAATTGTCCCATTTTCTGTCCGCTTGAACTGATCAGTTCGATGTAGCTGGTTGATGATTTGACGGGAATGGATATCTCATACATAAATGCTAAATCTTTAATGGGATTAGGAG
>JAQTOL010000202.1 GCA_028748945.1 Paludibacter sp. | reverse complement strand
GTTGGATATAACATATAATGAATGACCCCTTAATCCCCTAAAGGGGACTTTTAGTTAGTTTTGTGGTTTAAATATTAATTTTAATCAGGCTAAGTCAAATCCATTTCCAATAATAACTAATTTATTCATAATATGCACATTAATTGATTTACTCTTAATTATTTTGTTCATCGTAATGAATAAACGATGTTAAATCTATCATTTTATTCATCGTAATGAACAACAATTAAAATATCCAGTCTTAAAGTCCCCATGAGTGGGATTTAGGGGCTTTTTCTTATTCCCCTTTAGGGGTTAGGGGTAGTTTTTCATTCTCTTTCGCTTCCTCCCAAATCACATCCATTTCAGCTAAACTCATTTGTTTTAAATCTTTACCGATGGTAATGGTTTTGGATTCGAGGTAGTTGAAGCGGCTGATAAATTTGCGGTTAGTTCGTTCCAAAGCATTTTCGGGATTAATATCGTAAAGTCGGGCGGCATTAATCAGGCTAAACATCAAATCGCCAAATTCGGCTTCCATTTTATCTTTATCAAAAGCAGCCACTTCGGCTTTAAATTCATAGATTTCTTCCTGTACTTTGTCCCAGACCTGTTCACGTTCTTCCCAGTCGAAACCAACACTACGAGCCTTATCCTGAATACGGTGCGCTTTTATCAAGGCCGGAAGTGACATAGGAACACCTGACAAAACCGACTTATTTCCTCCTTTTTCCTTCAGTTTCAATGTTTCCCAGTTTTGCATCACTGTTTCACTGTTGTTTGCTTCCACATCAGCAAATATATGCGGGTGACGATAAATCAGTTTCTCGCTGAGTCCTTTGCAAACATCGTAAATATCAAAATCGTTGGTTTCGCTTCCCATTTCGGAGTAAAAAACAATGTGTAATAAAATATCACCCAGTTCTTTGCGAATTTCCTTTTTGTCATCTCGAATAATGGCATCGGCCAGTTCGTAGGTTTCTTCAATGGTGAGTGTACGTAAACTTTCGAACGTTTGCTCTTTGTCCCACGGACATTTGGCCCGCAATTCGGTCATTATTTCGAGCAAGCGCTCGAATTGTTGAAGTTTTTCTTCTTTTGTATGCATTTGGATCAGTTACGGGTATTTAGTTATTTGTGAACCGGGTTTCAGGTTTCAGGTTCCAGGTTCTTGGTTCTTGGTTCTTGGTTCTTGGTTCTATAGAAAACACAAAGGTAAGCATTTTAAATGTTGGAATAATTTATTAGTTACTTTCTATTCCATTTAAAACAGCACAAACCCCACTAATAATCAGCCAGTTGAAAATATATTTATACGATTAAGATTATTTAACATCGAAACTATTGTAGAATTAAAATATTGCCATACTTTTGCGGTGTACTATTTCACTAACACACTAAACAATTTGTGAAGTTTGATCCTTATTATTCCGCAACACTAAACTATAAATTAAAATGGTAGACATTCAAAACGTAACTTTCAGTTACACAACCAAAACAGAATTGCTTTCCAACCTGAGTTTAAAACTCGAAGCCGGACATATTCACGGTTTGCTTGGAAAGAACGGAGAAGGTAAAAGTACCTTATTGAAACTCATTTCCGGATTGGACTTTCCAAAAGCAGGTTCAATAGATACTCTTGGTTTTAATCCGGTCAAACGGTATCCGGAAATGCTACAGGAAATTTTCTTCTTACCCGAAGAATTACCACAACTTACATTGAGCATAGAAAATTACGAAAAGATATACGCTCCTTTCTATCCCAATTTCAGTGCGGAACAATTCAACAATTACCTGAAGGAATTTGATATTGAAAATAAAAAATCGATGTTGAATAAACTCTCACACGGTCAGAAAAAGAAAGTTTTTGTTGCTTTCGGATTGGCAACCAATACAAAATTGTTGCTTATGGATGAACCAACCAACGGATTGGATATTCCATCGAAAGGACAATTCCGCCGCATGGTGGCTTCAGGCATTGATAACGACCGTTGTCTGATTATTTCTACTCATCAGGTGCGCGATCTGGATAGTTTGATTGATAGCATTACAGTCATGGAAGGTCACGAAATTGTATTCAACGAATCGATTGAAGACATCACTAAAAAGTTGTTATTCAAAGTGTACGACAAAAACGAGAAGGACGAAACCCTTATCCATTCCGAAGATACTTTACGTGGTTATTTTCAGGTTCGGGAAAATAAAACCGGCGAAGAAAGTAAGTTGGATATTGAATTGTTGTTCAATGCCATTATTGCCGATAAAAACCGGATTAAACAATTATTTTCAACTAAAAAAAATTAACTATTTGTCAGTCAAACTCATAAAACACAACACAATGAATACAACATTTAGTATAGATCGTTTAGGCTTGCTTCTTAAACGCTTTTTCACAGAGAATAAGCAACGTGAACTCACATTCTGGGGAATTACGACCGTCGTTTTTTTAGTCATGCATTTAGCCGGTCCACATGAGAAATCCATTGCGGTACAAATCTTTTTATTTATCTCAGGATTCATTTTTGCAGCCCGCATGTTCAAAGTATTCAATTACACACCGGGTGGCATGCACTATCTATTGATTCCGGCTACTCATTTGGAGAAATTAATAACAGCCATTTTACTAACTACTGTATACTATTTCGCGATGATATTGCTTACTTACGTCATTGGAACAACACTTGGTACTACTTTAGGGAATCTGTTCTGGGGATCAAACAACCCACTCCATTTCGAACTGCTCCAATCGGCCGGTAATTACTCTGTATATCAACAATCTGATATGACCTTACTAAATACGTTTATCGCCTTTGCGGGGATTCAATCCGTATTTATGCTCGGTTCTATCTATTTCAAAGGAAATGCTATTGGTAAGACTATGCTGGTAATTATTGCAGTTTCAATCTTATTCGGATTAATTGAATTATTGCTTCTGAAAGTAACTTTCGGAACTTACAACATTGGTTCACAAACCTATAATATAAACATAACTTCTACGGAAGATTTATTTCCGGGAATAGAAATTATTGGTCAAATTCTTAAATACGCCTTGATTCCATTTTTCTGGATCGTAAGCTATTTCCGTTTAACCGAAAAACAAGTATAATCATGGAATTCAAAGAAAATCAAACCATATATCTGCAAATAGGCGATTATGTCTGTGAACAGATTCTCCTGGGACGATGGAATGAGGGCGACCGAATTCTATCCGTCAGGGAGCTGGGTGTAGCCCTGGAGGTGAACCCGAATACAGTCATGCGAAGCTTTGACTTTTTACAAAGCAATGAAATTATTTTCAACAAAAGAGGTGTCGGATATTTTGTAGAGGAAAATGCCAAAACAAAGATTATCGACTACCGCCGGAAACAATTTCTGGAACAAGAACTTCCTGTAATATTCAAAACGATGAATTTATTGGGAATGACTATTGAGGACATCAATGTCCAATACAATTCATATTTAAAATCAATAGCTTAACAAATATGAAAACAACAAACAGAATTCCAAAAGCGATAGCCATTGTCGTGATTTTAGGTCTGGGGATAATTTATAATATGGAAAGGAAACATATTATTATGCAAACCTACAATCAAATTTCAAATGAGTTTGAACAAACTGTAGAAGCAGACACTGTTGAAGCTTCTGAAAACAAACTCTATATTTACACCAAAACATTTATCAAATCCAGTATTCAACAATTAATATCCAATATATGAAAACAAGTAACAAATTACTGCTGGGACTTTTTATATTAGTAGTTCTTGGTATGATATTCGCAAATTTCAGATTAAAAAGTGTCATCGGCACTTCTCCACAATTGAATGGCCGGGTTTCAGGAAATAATTCAGTCATTAGCATCAAAGTAAATACAGGTTCAGATAGTACAACCATTCAGACTAATTCTTCGGAAGGCGACCTGAATTATGGTTTGTTTGCCGATAAAACCAAAGTACTTTTATCCATGGATAAAAACACAACTTATGAGCAACTGAACCAGTACAAAAACGATCTGAAAAAGCTGAATATCGATTTGAATATCAGAAGAGTCGAATTTAGTTCGGATAATAAAATCAACCTGCTTAAAATAACCGTTGATTGTAATGACGGATTTAAAGGGACAGTAACACAATCGTTGAAAGGGAATGAGAAAATAGGATTCTACAGAGTCTATGACAATTCAGCATCATCTCCTTTTGGAATGTATGCAATACCGTTGGAATAACAAAATCGAATTCGTTTTGTAAGTTTAGTTAACACGAAAAACCATTTTCAGGATACATTCCGGAAAATGGTTTTTTCATTTAAGATATTTTGTCATGAAATCAATTTTCGCTATCCCATCGCAGAATCAATACTTTTAATTAAGTTTGCATTAGAAATTATTCCGACATATTAAATGGTGAAAATAAGATTCCAACCCACACTTTTGTTTTGTCTTATCATGGACCTAATCGGCTCAGCAACTTACCTGTTTCCCGGTGTTGGCGAATGGTTTGATTTGTTGTGGGCTCCCGTTTCAGCCTTTATCTTTTATCGGAGTTTTGGCGGAAAAGTAGGCAGAATAGGGAGTTTTATTAATTTTGCAGAAGAAATAATCCCATTTACCGATATCATCCCGACTTTTACCCTGGGATATATTTACAATCGTTTTATAAAACATTCAAATGAAAAATAAACTCTCCATTCAGGTCTTTCAACATGTAGCTTTCGAAGGTTTGGGCTGCATTGAAAAGTGGATAACAGCCAACAAACACAGTGTAACCTATACTCATTTCTACAAAACGTATCAATTACCAACTATCGAACAAACCGATTGGTTAATCGTAATGGGCGGCCCAATGGGTGTGTATGACGAAGCCGTTTATCCGTTTTTAAAGGATGAAAAAGAATTTATCCGTCTGGCTATAGAGAATGGATAAACAGTCCTGGGAATTTGCCTGGGTTCACAACTTATAGCTGAAGTATTGGGAGCAAAAGTGTATCCGAACAAACAAAAGGAAATTGGTTGGATGAATGTAAAATTGACTAATGAAGCCCGTTCACTTCAGGTATTTACCGGCTTTGAAGATGAATTCGCCGTTTTTCAGTGGCATGGAGACACCTACGAATTACCTAAAGAAAGTACATTGTTATTTAGTTCCGCTGTTTGCCAACATCAGGCATTCTTGTTTAAGAACAAAGTATTGGGATTGCAATTTCATTTTGAAGTAACACCCGAATCACTCCGCGAAATGGTTGAAAACGGGATGCATGAATTAGTTGAAAGCGAAACAGTACAATCGGCTGAAAAGATTTTAGAACAAACAAATTATTTTGAATCCAATAACAAGAAAATGTTTCAGTTGTTGGATTATTTAGTAACCCCTAACCCCTAAAGGGGAATTGAAGAGAAATACAGGAGATGATAAAACCGCCCCTAAATCCCCTAAAGGGGACTTAAAGAGTGGTATCCGAAACTATTCTCAATAAACATAAAGGTTACAGCCCCCTTTAGGGGGTTGGGGGCGGATATAAGAGACGTAAGTAATTAAAATAATACGATGCAACGAACTCAATTACCTGATATGTTCTATGGTGCGAAACGTACCATTTTTCAGAATGCTTGTGAATTGCGTAAAGAAATGACACCGGCAGAAAAACTATTATGGAGTCGTTTAAATAAGAGTCAGTTGGGAGTACGTTTTAAACCTCAACAACCAATAGATATTTTCATTGCAGATTTTTATTGTCATAAGTATAAACTTGTTGTTGAAGTTGATGGCAAAATTCATGAATCACAAAAAGAATATGATGAAAATCGTACTGCAGAACTTGAAAGATTTGGCTTAACGGTTATACGATTTACGAATGATGAAGTATTCAATGATATTGAAAAAGTAATTGTAGAGATAAAAGGATATTTAAAGTTAATACTTAAATATCCAATATAAAACCGCCCCTAACCTTTAGGGAACTGAATTACTTTTGTCTCTGATATAATCCAAAACCACTACTGGGAATTATGAAGACAACTTGCTTAATTCCCCTTTAGGGGTTAGGGGTCGTATTTATCTGTTAATCACTTCCAGCCCGGCATTAATCCAGGTTTCCAGGTCTTTTGGATAATTCTGATCCACATTATATTCAGTATCACATTTTTTTCCGAGGCGAACAATTACAGCGTCCAGGTCCGGAATTACAATTATATACTGACCCAGAATTCCACGCAAATACGTTATTTTCATCCCGCGAT
>JAQTOL010000201.1 GCA_028748945.1 Paludibacter sp. | reverse complement strand
GACAAGAGATTATACTCCGGTTAATTTTCTCTCCCGATCTTACAACAGTCAGCTGATCATTTAGATCTCATTTTTTCACTGATAGCTGTTCATATGATTTCAGACCAACTCGATAATAAATTATCCCATCAATCCATATTCCAATGGATGCCTACCTGTGCATTGGTTATTGATGCGAAAGGGAATATTCAGGAAGTCAATCATCAAGCCATTCAGTTCTTCAAAGCATCCACCAAAGAAGATTTTATTTTTGATAAACAGAACATCAAAAATATGATCATTGATTTCCGTCGGGCAACCGAACTGATTGATTTAATCAATAAGAATAAAGAATTAATAAACAAGGAAATACTGATACGCCGCTTTGATAAAACTATCGCAAGTGTTGACCTGAATGCCAGTGTGTTTCCCGACAATCCTAATTTCATCCTTATTCAGTTCACTGAAACTTACACCCAAAGTCAGGAAATTCTCAATGAATTATCCGAAGCATTCCGCCACGAGGCAAACCGCCTCAAACCCTATCTGAATAAACCGGGAAAAGACTTACTTGAAGAAATTATTGTGAATAATATATTGGATAGCATCACCACCAATAAAGCCACAAGAACGTCGCAACCGGTTGATATTGGAGATGAAAGGATGCATCAACTGACAAAATTGTTTCCCGAATTATCAAAAAACGAATTGATACATTGCGGTTACCTGTCTTTAAAAATGTCCACAAATAATATTTCCAAAATAACCGGTAAGACACCCAACAGCCTGCGGGTTGCTTTTCACCGGATACTACAAAAAACAACCGTGGCAAGTGGGAAAGAGCTCATCCGCATTTTGGAAGCCATACCCGTGGAATCTTAATTTTCAGGTTACCGGTTTTGATTTATTCCTCCCAGATACTTTTCAATGTATATGATCCCCCGGGTAATACGCAATACGCACCTGTTGCAAGCCGGAGGTTTTTCTCCAATGCAGCAATTTCGGATCCATCGGATAGTTCCAACCGGACATTGATTGCCCCGAAATTTTCATGAATCCGCTCCCTGTGCACCGATTTCGGGATAACAGCCGTACCTCTTTGCATACCCCATGCCAAAACGACTTGCGAAGGTAAACATCCGTGCTTCGCAGCTATTTTTAATATGACAGGTTCATGAATTAAACTGCCTTCCGTCCGGATCAGATGCCGGCCGCCCAAGGGTGAATATGCAGTTAACAAGACTCCGTTCTTCTGACAAAAGGCAACCAATTCCTTTTGTTGCAGATAAGGATGTAACTCTATCTGATTTACTTCTGGCGGTATCGTTGCGCTTTCAAATAGATGTTGAAGTTTAGGAATATTGAAATTGGAAACACCAATATGCTTCGTCAATCCTGATTTCTGAACATTCTCCATGGCTGCCCAGGTCGTGGCAACTGGCATTTCTTCGGGTGAGAGTAAATCGTTTGCATCTTTAGCCTGTTCGTGTCCGGTTTTAAAGGCAATCGGCCAATGAATAAGGTACAAATTCAGGTAATCCAATTGTAAATCTTTCAGCGATTTCCGAATAGCCACTTCCACCCGTTCAGGGGCATGATCGCTGTTCCACAGTTTTGAGGTTATAAACAGTTCCTCTCTTTTCACCAGGCCGTTATTAAACGCAAACTGCAATGCCTGTCCAATTTCCGCCTCATTACCATAAATATAAGCACAATCAATATGCCGGTAACCGACACGAATAGCTTCTAAAACGGCATCGTAAACTTCATTTTTTTTCGAAAGAAAAGTGCCGAACCCCATAGCAGGAAGTTGATCGGCATTTGAAAATAAAAGTTTATTCATAATTTAATTCTTTAATTAAGAACACAATAATCTTTTGTTTTGTTTACCCAAAAATCTAAAAAGAAATAAGGCGTTGAGAATAAATCTTCAACGCCTTATTCTATATTTAAGATTATCTTTTATTTCAGTTTAGCCAACGCTTCCTTTACCCATCCAAAGGCTTTTATCAGATTTTCGTCGGAAGTGGCATAAGAGAAACGTAGACAGTCGGGGGCTCCGAACGAACCGCCACCCACGCAGGCCACATGTCCTTCTTCCAGCAAGTACATGGATAAGTCGCCTGAATCTTTCAGTACTTTTCCGTTGAATGATTTTCCGATATATGCACTGCAATCGGGGAAAATATAGAAAGCACCTTCGGGATCATTCACTTTCAGTCCGGGAATCTGACGGGCTAAATCGACCACCAGTTTCTTCCGGCGTTCAAAAGCCACACGCATTGTTTCAACACAGGTCTGATCGCCGGTATAAGCTGCTTCCGCCGCTTTTTGGGTAACCGAACATGGTCCGGAAGTATACTGTCCCTGCAAAGTATTACAGGCAGATGCTATCCATTTCGGAGCGGCAATCCAACCCAGACGCCAACCGGTCATGGCATATCCTTTGGAAACACCATTGATAATAACAACCCGTTCGCGCACATTTTCAAATTGGGCAATACTTTCGTGTATTCCCAAATAGTTGATATGCTCGTAAATTTCATCTGAAAGAATAATGATATCGGGATATTTTGCCAACACATCGGCCAGACCTTTCAGTTCGGCTTTCGAATAGACACTTCCTGTTGGGTTGGAAGGAGAGCAAAGGATAAATGCTTTCGATTTGGGTGTTATGACAGCTTCCAGTTGAGCCGGCGTAATTTTAAAATCCTGATCGATTCCGGCAGATACGATAACGTTTGTACCATCGGCAATTTTGACCATTTCGGGATAACTTACCCAGTATGGTGCAGGAATAATCACTTCGTCACCTTTGCCAATAATTGCCAGCAAAACGTTACATACCGATTGTTTGGCTCCGTTGGAACAAACAATTTGTTCGGGTTTATACTCCAGTCCGTTCTCCGATTTTAATTTTGCACATATAGCATTGCGCAAAGCAGGATAACCGGGTACCGGTGAGTAGAATGAAAAATTATTATCAACTGCCTGTTTGGCTGCCTGTTTTATATGGTCGGGCGTATTAAAATCGGGTTCACCTACACTAAGATTAATCACATCGAAACCCTGAGCCTTCAACTCATTACTTTTCTGGGACATGGCAAGCGTTTCCGAAGGAGAAAGAGCTGCCAAACGTTCTGATACTGGAAACATAAATTGTCTGTTTAAATTGTTATTACGGCACAAAAGTAATCAAAAAAAAATCAATTTTCATTATTACAGCACCTTTGTCTGATAAATTCAGACAATTAAACAAACTTTTCATTCAATTTGTTTACCAACAATTGACGGGTGGATTGATAACCCAATTCGAAGATTTCACGACCCTTATCCACATCAAAAGTTTCGTAATTTCCCATATCGACGGGCTCGATCAATAAGTCGCATAATTCTTTATCGTACAATATATTGGCTTTAAATATAAAATGGTAGGAACGAAAAGCCACGTTTAATATGCTAATCTTATATTCGTCTGCCACCATTGGACTGGCATTGATTCCTATAACTTTATCGCAATCTTTTCGGATTGTTGAGACGGGGAAGTTTTTGAGAACTCCACCATCGACATAATTTACACCATCAATCGTCTTGGGTCTGAACAAGACAGGAAACGAGCAAGAAGCAACAATCGGATCAACCAGATTGCCTGTAGAGAAAGTTACGCTCCTGCCTTTATCTAAATCGGTAGCAACAACCCGCAAGGGTATAGCCAATTCTTCAAAAGTCTTTGCCCGAAGCTTCCGCGTTAAAAAATCCTGAAAAACATCGGTCTGAAAGAATCCTCCATCCGGAATATGAATTTTTGTCATATGCCGAAAACTGATGTCCTCGAAAAGGATGGCAATCTCATCGGGGGTATAACCATCAGAATAAAAAGCACCAATAACCGATCCTGCACTGACACCGGAAATAATATCCGGCTTCAGTCCCTGTTCCTCAAGCGCCTTCAATACACCTGCATGACATAAACTTTTTATCCCACCCCCACTGAGTGCGATACCGATTTTGTATGGTTTTTCATTAAAAACAGTTGCCAGATCCATGATGGTTTGTAATAAAATTAATTGGTTCTGAAGATATTTACATAAAGACTTACGAACTAAACCGAGTATTTGGAGAACTTGGTCATTACACGTTCGTAGTACGTTTTGGAAACCGGAATGTCCGGTGTATTCTCCGTATCAAGTTCCAAAAAGATTCCATCTTTGGTTTTCCGGAGGACTTTTACTTTGTCAAGATTCACTACATATGATCGGTGGCAGCGAACCAACGGACTTTCTTTGGTCAGATTTTCCTCTATCCATTTCAACGAATTCCGTATCAAAAAGTGCGATAACTTCGATTTATTAAGATAATGAATGGTGGCATAATTATCGGCAGAATCTATAAACAAGAGATTTTCGAGTACGATGGTGATTTTCAGTTCGCCTTTTTCATCCGGGAAACCTATGAGGTTCTTTTTAGGTAAATCCAGGCTCTGCTCTTCCTTTGCCAACTTCTCAAGCATAATATTTTTATCGCGCCACGAAAAATAAAGCCAGAGAATAGCATAAGGCAGTAAAAGAATGAGGCTTGTATTGACAGTTGATTGATGGAAAATTTCCACAAAATCACGATTCATTCCTTCTTTTGGAATAAACTTAGTGAAAAGTGCGTAAAAAAGGGACATGGCAAGTATCTCTACCAACACCCATAAGCCGTATTGCCAATAGGCCAGGGTTTTTCTTTTGGTAACGGCAAGCATGATAAACCGGCTGATGACCACTACCAGCATGCCGATAAGAATAATCAGACTTGAGAAGAAGAAATACTTAAACGGTGAGATATCTTTATACCAATGTTGCGAATCGAATGGTTTAAATATATTGATAAACAGGAGTGCAAAGATAGCCGTAAAGAATATCAACCGGATGATATTACTCTTCTCATATAAATAGGCGGGAATCTTTGAGTTCATCATTTATTTTTAAAAAAAACTTTTACAAAGATAGATTTTTCTAATCAAAGAAACAAACAGCTTATCCCAACATCCATTTCTTTCACCCCGATTAAGCCGCTTTTATCCCATATTTCCAGTTTTAGTCCCAATCAATCAATCAATTTCCCGGAAAATTGGAAACTGCTTTATATTGCTATTTCTTTGTATTCAAATTAGTTAACAAACAATATGGAATACTCTCAACGACATTTAGAACTCAATACTCAATTTCAAATGGGTACAGATACACACCTGGATATTTCCAATGTTGACATCCGGTGTTTTTCATTTCATAGTATACCACAGACGGTTTATGAAGAAAGGCTGCTGCCCGTTTCAACCGATGCCCGGATAAACGAGAATAATTCTTTTCAATATCCGGTCTTTATGCCTGCTGGATCAAAACGGGCAGATAAGGCTATCCTGCTGTTGCATGGATTGAACGAACGCAACTGGAGCAAATACCTCAGTTGGGCCGAATACCTGTGCAAAAAGACCCGGAAGCCCGTTATCCTTTTTCCCATAGCATTTCATGTCAATCGCTCACCCCTGAGCTGGACGAATCCGCGTGATTTGAAATACCTGCTTGATTTACGTCGACAACGAAACGGAGAAGATCGCTCGTTGAGTTTTGCCAATGTGACTTTTAGTGAACGAATCAGCGAACAGCCCGACCGTTTTTATAATTCAGGACGGCAGAGTTTAAATGATTTAAGCCATCTCTTTACAAACATCAAGAATGGTTCTCATCCATTGTTTACTGAAAATACACAAATAGATATTTTTGCTTATTCAATAGGAGCCTTTCTGGCGGAAATCACCATGATGACGAATCCAAACGGGTTATTTACAGATTCTAAGCTCTTTATGTTATGTGGTGGAGGAATTTTCAGTTCCATGCACGGCGAGTCACGGTTTATCATGGATAAAAGCGCTTACGAGAAACTGTTTAATTATTATCAGTACAATTTCGTCAACGAGACCAAAGACGATTATTTACGCGACAAGGCATTTGAATCGTTCAACAGTATGATTTCGGTTGAACGGAATCAAACGGAACGTGTATCATTTTTCAACCGCTTAGGAAACAAGCTAAAGGGAATTTCCCTGACGCACGACAAAGTGATGCCTTATTATGGTGTGACCGAAGCCTTAGGTGAAAGTTGTGCAACCAATCGGTTTTCCCTGCTTGATTTCCCGTTCGATTACTCTCATGAGAATCCATTTCCGGTAGGGGAATTAATCAACTCAACCGAAGTTGATCGTGTCTTTT
>JAQTOL010000200.1 GCA_028748945.1 Paludibacter sp. | reverse complement strand
CGCCTACTGTAAATGGGATATTAATATGTTTGGCAATACGTGTAACGAGTTCCGACATGGTTTTACGGTTTTCGTTGGTTGCCGTTATGTCTAAAAACACCAATTCATCTGCACCCATCCTGGCATACAAAGCACCCAATTCTACCGGATCGCCGACAACGGTAATATTTTCAAAATTAATTCCTTTTACGGTTTGTCCGTTTTTTATATCGAGACAAGGTATGATTCTTTTTGCTAACATGCTATTTATTTGCAATTTACTTTTATATAATTTGAAGAAACGAACAGGTTTTCTGTATCATCATCTTCAATCCCGAAAGCTATCGGGATAAATCAACACATTCTCAAATGGATTTAAGAGCCGATTTGTCATCGTTCCAATCTCCCATTGTTACCGATTTAACTGTATTAACCAATGTTTTATCATATGTTGTTTCCATACGAATGTAATTGTTGGTGAAACCCACCATTTTATCTCCGTTATGTCTGCTTTCCCAAAGAACTTGTGCCGTCTTACCACTTTGTTTTTCGTAAAACAGTCTCGTTTTTTTATCCGAAAGTTCATGCAACACATCGCTACGCCGTTTACGTTCGGTATTGGAAACAGCATGTTCTATCTCCAGCATTTTTGTTCCGGCTCTTTCTGAATAACTAAAAACATGCAACTGGGAAAAATCCAATGATTCAATAAATGCTTTAGCTTTTTCGAACAGTTCGTTTGTTTCACCTTTTACACCTACTATTACATCGACACCAATAAATGCATCCGGCATGATTTTTTTAATAGTGGCTATCTTTTGAGCGAAAAATTCAGTCGTATACCGGCGTTTCATAAGGTTTAACACTTCGTTTGAGCCCGATTGCAACGGAATATGAAAATGCGGCATAAAATGCCGGCTGTTCGATATAAAATCGATTAATTCATCGGTCAGAAGATTCGGTTCAATGGATGAAATCCGGAAGCGAATTTCGTCGGGTAAAGTATCCAGCGCTTTCACCAAATCAAAGAATGTTTCATCGGTTGATTTGCCGAAATCACCGGTATTAATTCCTGTAAGAACAATTTCCTTTGCCCCTTCAGCAATTGCGTCTTTCGCCATTTGTACTGTTTCTTCGATACTTGCATTCCTGCTTTTCCCACGGGCTAACGGAATGGTACAATAGGTACAAAAGTAATTACAACCATCTTGTACTTTCAGAAAATAGCGTGTACGGTCATCGTGTGAACAGGATGGTTTGAAGTCGGTTACTTTTAATATTTCCGAGCGGTGGATTTTAGGATTATCAATACCAACCGGTTGATCCAGATAATCTAATATATTAAACTTTTCATTTGCACCAAGTACTAAATCAACACCGGGAATCGAAGCAATTTCTGCCGGTTTTAACTGCGCGTAACATCCGGTCACTATCATTTTTGCGTTCGGGTGCTGACGATTCAACCGGTTGATAGCCTGACGGCATTTGTGATCGGCTGTATCGGTTACCGAACAGGTATTAATGATACATACATCGGCTTGTTCTCCCGGACGGACTTTAGCAAAACCTTCATCACTTAGTTGCTTGCCGATTGCCGAAGTTTCGGCAAAATTTAATTTACAGCCTAATGTGTGGTAGGCTACCTTTTTATTTAGGAATATGGAATCATCAATCATTATTATTCTCTAAAAATTGCTCGCACAAAGGTACTAAAAATTGAAGATATAACGATTAACATGTCGTTTTGTTTCCGAAGTCAGATACTCAACGGATTATTTGGACACGATATCTACTAAATTTATTAGCATGGCTGTGAAAATAATTTTATTAAAATTCAGGTTCGTGTTTATATAATCCGTATTTTTGTTGTCTTAATAATTAAAATACAATTATGTCGGTTCGCAACAAATTCATAATCCTGTTTTTAGGTTTGCAATTAGGCTCATTTGCACAGGAATTGCAATGGAATGCCGGATTAAATTACTTCTTCGATAACACCGAATTTGCCAGATCAAGCCTGACAAAAGACCAGACGATGACAGGAGTACACTTTTCACCCGAAATCGGATTAAAATGGAATTCTGCACATTCCGTTTTCGTTGGATCCGATCTTCTTAAAATATCGGGTTCTCAAAACGTGATCGACAAAGTTGATTTATTCGCCTATTATCAATACAATACCCCAAAAGTATTGTTCCGTGCCGGTGCTTTTCCGCGGACCGAAATACTTTCCAACTATTCCGATTTCTTTTTTCAGGATTCGATCAATTATTTTCGTCCCATCATGCAGGGCGTTTTCTGGCAGGTTGGACAGAATAATGCCTATTTCAACCTTTGGCTCGATTGGAATGGTCATCAGACCGTTGTGAACCGGGAAACTTTTTATGTTGGTGCTTCCGGACATAAGCGATTCGGATTTTTCTTTACCGATTTTCAATCGTATATGTACCATTATGCCAATGTTCGTCCAAGTAATCCAACTTATCATGTCTGCGATAACGCATTGGCCCATCTTTCGCTGGGTGTGGATTATTCGAATAAGGAAGGTCTGGATACCTTACTTTTTGCTGTAGGAGTTTTAGCCGGATATGAACGGGAGAGGGGCTTGCCCGATAACACGAATGCACCTTTGGGAGCGGTTCTCAGATTGAATGTCGAATATCGTCTTTTTGGCTTAAATAATACTGTTTACGTAGGCGATCCGCGTATGGTGATGTACAATAAATATGGGGGCGATCTTTACTGGAGTAATCCATTTTTACGGTCAGGTTCTTATGTTGAAAGTAAATTGTATCTAAAAGTTATTCATACCAAAGAAGTTCAGGCCAGACTGGCAAGCAACTTTCATTTTTCTGAAGGCAAACTAATGTTTGAGCAGGTATTTACATTGCGTGCCTCGCTTAATAATTTTTCAAAACCAAAAAAGATACAACTATTTAAATAAGTTGCTTCGGCAACCATGTTTTATTCTGATTTTTTTCCATCTTTCAACATGATTATTTCTAATTATTAAAACGGCTATTTTTGTAATCAATATATTTCTCCTGAATTGAAATTACTAATCGGATTTTTTTAAAAATTATCATCATGTTAGTAAAAACCTTTGGAGCAGCGGTGCAAGGCATCAATGCCACGATAGTTACGATTGAAGTGAATGTAAGTCAGGGAATCCGGTTTTTCCTTGTCGGTTTGCCTGATAATGCTGTGAAGGAAAGCCATGAACGAATTGCCTCAGCCCTGGATTACAGCGGTTACAGCATGCCCCGCAAACAAATTGTAGTTAATATGGCTCCAGCAGATATCCGAAAGGAAGGTTCCGCCTATGACTTATCGCTGGCCATTGGCATAATGGCTGCCGACAATAAAATAAAATCGGATTTACTGGATCAATATGTGATCATGGGTGAACTGTCGTTAGATGGCGGTCTGCAACCTATAAAAGGCGTCTTGCCCATAGCTGTCAAGGCACGCGAAGAGAAATTCAAAGGTTTTATACTACCAAAGCAAAATGCAAGAGAAGCAGCCGTGGTCAATAACCTGGACGTTTACGGCGTAGAAAATATTAAAGAAGTGATTGATTTCTTTAATGAAGATACCGTTCTTGAGCCGACTATTGTAAACACGCGCGAAGAATTTTTCAGCAAAGTAAATATTTCCGAAATCGATTTTTCCGACGTAAAAGGACAGGAAAACGTCAAAAGGGCATTGGAAGTTGCTGCAGCAGGCGGGCATAATATAATCATGGTTGGTCCTCCCGGGGCAGGAAAATCCATGTTGGCAAAACGGATTCCAACCATTTTGCCGCCATTATCACTTCAGGAAGCGTTGGAAACCACCAAGATTCATTCGGTTGCCGGGAATATCGACAGCAATACTTCGCTTATTTCACAGCGACCGTTCCGGAGTCCGCATCATACGATCTCCGATGTTGCCCTTGTCGGGGGCGGGGCTTTTCCGCAGCCGGGCGAAATTTCGCTGGCTCATAACGGTGTTCTTTTTCTGGACGAATTACCCGAATTTAAAAGAACTGTGCTGGAAGTGATGCGACAACCGCTCGAAGATCGGAAGATTTGCATTTCACGGGCGAAGTTCTCCATTGAATATCCTGCCAGTTTTATGCTGGTGGCTTCAATGAATCCTTGTCCGTGCGGGTATTACAATCATCCCGATCGTGAGTGTGTATGCGGTCCGGGTGTTGTTCAGAAATACCTGAGTCGAATTTCAGGACCCTTGCTTGACCGGATTGATATTCATATCGAGATAGTACCGGTGCCATTTGACAAACTTTCGGAAATGAAAGAGTCCGAAACCAGTGAAAAAGTGAGAGAAAGGGTTATGAAGGCCCGACAGATTCAGGAACAACGGTTTAAAGATGTTGATGGTGTGTATTGTAACGCTCAAATGTCGTCGAAACAGCAACGAACGTATGCTCCCACGGATAAAGCCAGTTCCGAATTACTCAAAAATGCCATGAACCGTTTAAATTTATCGGCCCGTGCTTACGACCGGATCATCAAAGTGGCACGTACTATTGCCGATTTGGATGACTCAGAAAATATTCTTTCCAATCATATTGCCGAAGCAATTAATTACCGGAATCTCGACAGAGAAGGATGGGCGGGATGAAGAAGAAGTTATGAAAGAAAAAGCAGCCTGATCGTTCGAACGGTCAGGCTGCTTTTTTGTAATGCTAAAATGTTAACTAATAGAACAAAAACTATTTATTACTTGGAAAAACGGATATCCAACAAGAGAAATGAGTATGCTAACCGGGGATTACGCATGTATAACTCAAAACGCTCTTTGTATTTTTTATTTCGTTTATGAAAACAGAATTACCAAAACGGCAAGTACTATCATGTATAATGTAAAAATCTTGGTGGCTGTTTGAATCAGTGACTGGTGTTGATGAATCAGTGCTTTCATAATGTTATGTTTTATTTGGGGGATTAATAATCAATCAGATTTTATATATATAAATTGAATTATGAAAACAGTACAATTAAAACAACAAGAACGATTGAGTAAGCAGCAAAAAGTAAACTTGCTGTATGTAATAAAGATTGGTGTTGTAGAATCAGAGCTTTCATAATGTTATGTTTTTTTTGAAATGAAAAACCAATTGTCAGTATTGTCTGTTTAAAAAATAGCTACCAAAATAATAAGAACTACTGTGTAAGCAGAAAAAAGCATGGTTGCTGTTTTAAAAAATGCCTGGTGTTGAAGAATTAAAGCTTTCATAATGTCGATAATTAGAGAATGAATAAATATGTTTTATTTTAATCGCTTGTCGTTTGAAATAATGACATTACAAATATACAGTATATTTTGTATAATGCTGATATTTAGACAGCTGTAGTAGTTCGTGTATTTTGTGTAGCATTTATTACAATCCACATATAATGTATTCATTTATGGATTATGCATGAAATTTGCAAAACTGGAAGTCATCCGTTCATTGTTGATGTAATCCTCTGATACAGTATTTGTTTCGCGGTTTTCAGCTTAACATAATCAGATTAAAGGATCAATGTTTGTAGTAATTTGTTTTTATATTCAGCCAGTCTTGTCGTTTTTTCTATACTACCTGTTTCGCTTATCAAGTGCCGGACAACCTGTAAAAACAATCAAAAACAGATTTATGAAGCAATAAAATAAATATACTTTAACTGTAAATGCTTCATAATTATCATATATTAACTGCAATTTCTATCCCTGGAAGAAATAATAAGAAAATTTAGTGACGAATGCGGAGGTAGATGAATAGTTGTCCGGAAAAATTACTACCATTGTCGCAGAATATGGTTATCAGCTGCTGGATGATAATTATTCCTTGCTAAATATCAATAAACCAAATTATTGACTTGCATGATCTGCGTTGAAATGATTGTCATTGCCTGTTGTACCTAATCAAAATGTGGAAACAGGAAATACAGACCTTTTCTGTTTTCCTGTACAAATCAATATTCGGGACATAATGTTCAGGGTAAATTTCAGAATACCGATTCCCTGTTTTTTAGTTTCGCTTATAATTTCCGGATAGAATTATATTCTTAAATCTTCAGTTTTATAAAAGTCAGGATACCTGATAATCAATGTTGTCTTATTGTATTTCAAATTTCAAATTACAAAACGGTTATTTTTTTCATCTATTTTCAGTATCTTTGTCCCCCGAAAGGAATTCGACCCGCTTCCAGGGTTGTTTTTCTTTCTTTTTAAAATATTGTTACTGACGTATTTCCATACGTCCTTACAAAAACAATGGGGTGCCTTAATATTTCGGGCTGAGATCATACCCTTAGAACCTGCAC
>JAQTOL010000199.1 GCA_028748945.1 Paludibacter sp. | reverse complement strand
CATTGAGCAACACGGCTTACCGAAGCAAATTCACCATCAGATACACGGGCCGAAGCAATTTCAATTCGATCAACATGCAATTCTTCCAACAAAAGCCGTGCAATGCTTAGCTTTTCCTGCGGTGCAAAAGAAACTCCCGATGTTTGTTCACCATCGCGAAGTGTTGTATCCATTATTTCTATCATAATTGTCAATTGTACTAATGAATAAATATGCCAATTAGCTAATTCTGGTTGAACCGGCTTATTGGCATATTAAATTATCTTGCTTTTTCGTATTGTTCTATCTGCGCCTTTTTGCTAAGCAAATAGTCAATATCGTCTAAACCATTGAGCAAACATTCCTTCTTGTAAGGATTTATTTCAAATTTCTCCAACCTTCCGGTTTTATTATTCGTTATACTTTGATTTAACAGATCAACTGTCAACGAAGTTTTAGGATCGGCATTTACATTGGTAAAAATCTCGGATAAAAAATCAGGAGTAACCACCACGGTCAATACACCATTGTTCAAGGCATTATTACTGAAAATATCAGCAAAAAAGCTTGAAACAACCACCTTAAATCCATAACCGGCTATTGCCCATGCGGCATGTTCGCGGCTGGAACCCGATCCGAAATTTTTTCCGGCAACAAGAATTTCACCCTTATACAAAGTGTTATTCAATACAAAATCAGATTTTGTACTGCCATCTTTATTGTAACGCCAATCGGCGAAAAGATTATTACCAAAACCCAACTTATCCGTTGCCTTTAAAAAACGAGCCGGTATAATTTGATCTGTATCCACATTTTCGATAGGAAGTGGAACTACTGTCGAAGTTAATGTTATAAATTTTTCCATTTTCTTTTTTTTCAAATTTTAATTACGTGGATCTGTTATTTTACCTGTAATTGCTGCCGCAGCAGCAACAAGCGGACCTGCAAGAATTGTACGTGCGCCCGGTCCCTGACGGCCTTCGAAGTTACGGTTCGATGTAGATACGGCATATTTACCGGCAGGAACTTTATCATCATTCATGGCCAGACAAGCTGAACAACCCGGTTGACGTAATGAGAATCCGGCCTCTGTAAGAATATCAAAAAGTCCTTCTTCTTTAATTTGTTTTTCGACCATCCAACTTCCCGGAACCAACCAGGCAGTAACATGATCAGCTT
Organism: Paludibacter sp.; assembly: GCA_028748945.1. Lineage (GTDB taxonomy): Bacteria > Bacteroidota > Bacteroidia > Bacteroidales > Paludibacteraceae > Paludibacter. Next base: position 5,142 of record JAQTOL010000199.1, on the reverse strand, counting down.
TCTTTTTACCTTTCACATAATTGGCAAACACACGAAAATCTTCAATGCGCCCGTTGGTACAACTTCCAAGAAATACATAATCAATTTCTTTGCCTTCCAGTTTTTTCCCAGGTTCAAGACCCATATATTTCAATGAATTAATAAACGAGATTCGACCGGCTTCATCCACATCATCCAGATTTGGAATTGAATCGGTAATACCCATTCCCATTCCGGGATTCGTTCCGTAGGTAATCATTGGTTGAATGTCGGATGCTTCAAATACAAATTCTTTATCGAAAGTGGCACCTTCATCTGTTTTCAATGTTTTCCAGTAAGCCAGTTGTTTTTCCCAATCTTCTCCTTTAGGAGCGAATTCACGACCCTTTACATAGGAAAAAGTAGTTTCATCGGGAGCAATCATACCTCCCCTGGCACCCATTTCAATACTCAGATTACAAACTGTCATACGCTCTTCCATCGACATATTCCGGATAGCTTCACCAGCATATTCCACAAAATAACCCGTTGCACCACCGGTTGTCAGCTTAGAAATCATATAAAGTGCCAGATCTTTAGCAGTTACACCTTTCCCCAGCTTTCCGTTGAAAGTAATCTGCATGGTTTTCGGACGCGTCTGCAATACACACTGCGTTGCCAACACCATTTCCACTTCGCTTGTACCGATTCCGAAGGCAATAGCTCCGAAAGCTCCGTGAGTAGAAGTATGACTATCGCCACAAACAATGGTCATACCCGGTTGAGTAAAACCGTTTTCCGGTCCGATAATATGTACCACACCATTCTTTTGGTGACCCAGTGGATAATACAAAGGCATATTGAAATCAGTCGCATTTTTTGCGAAAGTGTCCAGTTGATGTCTTGATACAGGATCTTTAACCGGCTGATCCTGATCGATTGTCGGTGTATTATGATCGGCAGTCATCGTCGTTTTTTCAGGACGAAACACTTTCAATCCACGTTCACGAAGTCCGTTAAAAGCCTGTGGACTTGTCACTTCGTGACAGAAATGACGGTCGATGTACAATTGAGTCGGACCGTTCTCAACAGAGGATACTACATGAGCATCCCAGATTTTATCAAATAATGTTTTCATATTTAAATAATTCCGGCTTATAAATTCCCTATAAGGGAATGTAATGTCAGCCTATTCTTATTATTAATTATTTTTATAATTCCTTTTTAAAATTCTCAAAGTCAACATGGGAAGTTATGGAAGGCTTTTATTTGGTAATTTTATTAATTGCATTAATATACGCTTCGACTGAAGCGGCTACAATATCGGTGTTTGCTCCAAAGCCGTAATAGATGGCTCCTTCGTGTTCAACCTGCATATGAACTTTTCCAATATCATCACTTCCTTTATTGATTGCCTGAATAGTGAATTCCTGTAAAGTCATGTTACGTTTAATGATTTGTTTCAATGCACTGATAGCTGCATCAACAGGGCCATTTCCTGAAGCGGCTGCTTCAAACTTTTCATTGGCAATTATCAATCCGATACTGGCAACAGCCTTAACTCGCACTCCGGAAGTCACCTGTAAATAATCAAGTTTGATACGTTGTTGTTCTGTACGTTCCATTCCGGCCAGTAATAACACATCATCATCATTAATGTCCTTTTTCTTATCGGCCAGTTTTAAAAAACCATCGTAAATGGTATCCAGTTTTTCACCTTCAACCTGAACACCTAATATACTCAAACGGTGTTTCAATGCTGCACGTCCACTACGAGCGGTTAAAACAATCGAATTCTCATCAATACCAACATCTTTCGGATCCATAATTTCATAACTTTCGCGATTCTTCAACACGCCATCCTGATGAATGCCGGAAGAATGTGCAAATGCGTTACGACCAACCACCGCTTTATTAGCCTGAACAGGCATATTCATTAAACTAGAAACCAAACGGCTGGTTGAATAAATCTTCTGCGTATTGATCTGCGTCTCAATATTCAAGCCCTTGTGACACTTCAATATCATGGCAATTTCCTCCAGGGAAGTATTTCCGGCCCGCTCACCAATTCCATTCATGGTAACTTCTACCTGTCGGGCACCATTCAATACACCGGAAATGGTATTGGCTGTTGCCATTCCCAAATCGTTATGACAATGGGTGGAAATTACTGCATTGTGAACTCCTTTCACATTATCCATCAGGAACTTAATTTTTTCACCAAATTCCCATGGCAAACAATATCCCGTGGTATCAGGAATATTTACAACAGTGGCTCCTGCTTTGATAACCGCTTCCACCACACGTGCTAAATAAACATTATCGGTACGACCGGCATCTTCACAATAGAATTCCACATCTTCCACCTGTTTTTTGGCGTATTTTACGGCTGCAACAGCACGTTCAAGAATATCTTCCTGATTGGAATTAAATTTGTGCTTGATATGAAAATCAGAAGTACCGATACCGGTATGAATACGCTTGTTTTTGGCATATTTCAATGCTTCTGCGGCCACATCAATATCTTTCTGAACGCCTCGTGTCAATGCACATATGGTAGGCCAGGTAACCGCTTTTGAAATTTCAACCACCGAGTTGAAATCACCCGGACTCGAAATCGGGAAGCCTGCCTCAATTACATCTACTCCCAGGGTTTCCAGCGCACGCGCAACCTGAATTTTTTCTATGGTGTTTAACTGGCAGCCCGGAACTTGCTCCCCATCACGTAATGTTGTGTCAAATACAAATAATCTGTCCATAATGTTTAATTTACATTTTTATTATTTACGATTAAATTTTCCAATCGTATCTTTCTTTTTCCGGAGTGCAACGGCTAAAAAAAAGCCTTTCGCACCGAAGTGAGAAAGGCTTTATCTATTTCTATTGTATACTATCATACATACCAAACTCACTTCTACTTGTTTTGCAAGAGAATAATAATACCGAGTAGGAGGATATGTAAATAATTTTTGTTCATTGTTTTCTTAAATGCGCTGCAAAGATACAGCAATTTTTTAAACACGCAAATACAAAGTGAAAATTTTTTGATTATTTTTGTTTCAATTCAAAATTAAAAGAAGAAAAATTGCGAGGTATTAATACTTTTATCTATTTATAACGGATATATCAAGTATTATATCTCCAAACTCTATCAATGCATTAAACAACGTAAGGGATTGAAAGTTCATCAATTCTTCTGTTTTGATATCTTTCTCAATTATTTTTCCTTCTGTCAATAAACCGGCACGATTTACACCATAGAGTAATGGCGTGCGGGGCGTAAACCATTGTTTTCCATCAAATAAAGCGATATTGGAATATGAGGTATCGGTTAAAAATCCGTTTTTCACCAATAAAACATCGTCACAATCGCCTCTTTGAGCAAAAACTGCATTCAATCCGGTTCTGTCTTCCATTTTGTATGCTTTACTTTCCATATCTGTATCCACTAATTTCAGCGAACGTATTTCCCGCCGGACATAGGGTGTATATTCCAAAGATTGCACAGAGCTATCATAAACAATCCGACATTTATAAATTCCTGTTTGAGGAATAGTAGATAGATAGATATTTTTTACAAGATCAATTGGTTTTTTATCCGGGAAATGTGTCTTGAATGTTTTGTTGACACGCTCCTGATGCAATTCCAGTCGATAAAATACGCCATCCTGAAGTTTAATGGATTCAAAAAACCGGCACATATACTTTCTGAATTAATTCTTCGTACTCTTTTTTTAATTCACTTTGGGCTGTGATACCACCTCCGCTCTTAAAAACAATTTTTTCGTCTTGTTGTTCAATAAACCGGATTAAAACAGCCGAATCAAGATTAGTACCATCGAAATAACCGAAGATACCGGTATAAAAGCCTCGTTCATAACCTTCTGCCTGTTCGATTATTTCCAGTGTTTTCTTTTTGGGTGCTCCGCTAATGGAACCTGCCGGAAGTAAAGCAAACAAAATATCTCCCAGACGTTTATGAAAATTTTCCGGTAGTTGACCTGAGATTTCCGAACTTACCTGCAATAAATCATGCCGGTTGGTAGTCAGTTTTTCCACATAACGGTAGCGCTTAACTTCCACATGATTGGCTACCAGACTAAGATCATTCCGAATCAGATCGACAATGGTGGCATGTTCGGCTTTTTCCTTGGGATCATTTAACAGGATTTCTTCTGCATTGGGAATGGTGGCATCAATGGTTCCTTTCATCGGGAATGAAGAGATGGTACGACCTTCAATTCGTACGAAGGTTTCCGGCGAAAGCACCGTGAACTGACCGTTGAGCCAAAGTTTGTATTTTGCCGATCCAAGCTGGTATAATTCAAACAAGGAAAGATTTGTACTTAATTCCGTGGGTTGCGTGAGATTAGTTAGAAACGAATTTCCTTTATGAATTTGATCTACAACGTAGTCAAACTTTGGTTGATATTTTTCTAATGAGATGGGGTTGATATTCCAAGTTAAGAGTTGATGAATTGAGCGGTTGATTAGTTGAGCGGTTGATGGATAATTTTCAGTATGAAACTGTATAAACCGGTCATCCAATTCATCATGCTTTATAACATATCCCTGTTCGGCTTTGTAATCAATTATAAAAAGAAAAGGGCTATGAGAAGCCGCCAATCGGTTAATTTGGTCAATGAGTTGTTGTTTGTTGAGTATGAGATATGGAGAAAAAGCTGTCATTGCATGGAATTTATTTGCCCACAAAGTTAAGCATTTTATTTTTCTTTCAATTGCCCCTGCTAAAGCAAGAGGCAATTGAAATGGGTAGCTATTTCTGGCTTAAAATCGTTAATATTTCTATCAAAGTATTAATCCAAAATACGATGAAAAAACCCTACAAAACATTGGTTTTGCAGGGTTTGTCATTTTGGTGTCGCATTTTGCTAGACCTTTATACGGAAGCAAGCGTTATTAATAAACAAATCAAAGAGGTATGTTCAAAGGAGCTGACACCTTTTCGTTAAGTATTTTGCGCCATTTACCTGACATTCTCTTTTTTCGATTTATCAGGTATCAAAGATGCAATAAACAATGTAAAATCCGTAATATCTCCTTGAACACTTGCTTTTTCAAGAGCAGCCAAATATTCAGCCCGTCTCTCAACCGGTACAATTGTCCAGTCATAACCACCCGATATAAGTTGCGTATTCATTAAAAAACGGGCAATACGTCCAT
>JAQTOL010000198.1 GCA_028748945.1 Paludibacter sp. | reverse complement strand
GATCTGCAAACAAATGCCGATACTTTAAATGAACTGGAAGCGTATTTTGCGGTTTAGTAAAACAGGATTCAGAAAAGAGCATAATTCAATTGCTGAATTATGCTCTTTTCTTATAATGGAAAACTTTCTTCCACACGGTATTTCCCGAATACTTCTTTCACCGTGCAACATTCCGTATAGGCATCGTGCTCAAACATTAATGTTTGATGTTTTTCCGCCGCTTCATCCAGCAAGGCTCTTTTTTCTTCCATGGATGTAATGGGGTAGGTGTCATAAGCCGAAATCCAGGAAACGGGTAGACTCGCAGCTATGGGTATTACATCTCCGACATAGACAATTGTCTTTTTCTCTGTGTGAATATAGCTCACCAGTTGTCCAACGGTGTGTCCATTAAAAAGTCTCAGCTCCACTTCGGGACAAAGCCATTCATTTTCAGTGACCAGACGAAGTTTTCCTGCTTCCTGAACCACTAACATATTTTCGGGGAAATACGAATCACCTTCACGTATATTCGGTTTCAAAAAGTTATTCCATTGCGCTTCTCCAACCCAATGTGTAGCGTTTGGAAAGGTCAGTTCAATTTTGGTACGATCAGCATTATAATAAGTACAACCACCACAATGATCGAAATGCAAATGAGTAAGAATCACATCGGTTATATCCGTAGCAGAATATCCTAGTTTTTTTAGTTCGGAGTCGAAATTAATCACAGCAATAAAATCGTAATATTTCAGGTATTCAAGCTGTTTGTCCCCTGTTCCTGAATCGATAAGAATAAGCTTTTCGCCTGTATCTATTAACAAACAGCGCATCGCAAACCGGCAAAAATTATCGTCGTTACAGGGATAGCGTTTCTGCCAGACCCGTTTGGGTACGACACCGAATGCTGCACCGCCATCAACCTGAAAATTACCTGCTTCTATTTTATGTAGTTTCATTTTGTGTTATTTTAAAGTAAAAAATGGATGCAGTGGAAAAATACTAAATCAGCAATTGTCATGTCCGAAAGATAATCAACACAGAATGTATAAAGATTTTAAAACATACACTTTAGGTACCTTCATTTCGTGTAATCTTCCGGTAATTCTAACTTTATAACTTCAAAACTTTATGAACTTTAAAATTCTATGAACTTGACGAACTTTTTACTACATTTGCGTTTCCATAATTCCACGGACAAAAATAACTAAAAACATTCATCCAACCAACCGTATGCAACGAGTTCATTTTATCGCCATTGGTGGAGCTGCCATGCACAACTTAGCCATTGCTATTAGTAAAAAAGCCAATTTTCAGGTTACCGGTTCGGATGATGAAATCTTTGAACCTTCGTATAGCCGGCTCAAAGAGTATAAACTTTTACCCGAAAAGATGGGCTGGTTCCCCGACAAGATCCATTCCGGCTTACAAGCTGTGATTCTGGGAATGCATGCCACGGAAGATAATCCGGAGTTGATTCGCGCCCGTGAACTCAATTTGAAAATTTATTCTTTTCCGGAATACCTGTTCCAACAAACCAGGAGCAAAACCCGTATTGTTGTGGGTGGAAGTCATGGAAAAACAACCACCACGGCGATGATTTTGTATGTTTTGAAACAACTCAATATTGAGGCCGATTATATGGTTGGAGCTCAGATTGAAGGTTTCGACAACATGGTAAAACTTTCGTATGACTCCCGTATTGCCGTATTTGAAGGCGATGAATACCTGACATCACCCATTGACAGACGACCCAAATTTCATTTGTATAAGGCGCATATTGCCGTACTCACAGGAATAGCCTGGGATCATATCAATGTTTTCCCGACTTTTGAAAATTACGTGGAACAATTCAGAAAGTTTACCGAACTGATGGAAGTGCAAGGGCGGTTGATTTATTTTGATGGCGATGAAAATTTGAATGAAATAGCACAGCATCTTCGCCGGGACATTGTCCCTTTTCCTTACAATACTCCTGAATATGAAGTTATAGACGGAATAACCTTTCTGAAAACCAAGAAAGGTGATGTCCGGTTGAATATCTTTGGAGAGCATAATTTACAGAACTTAAATGCCGCGCGGCTGGCATGCCGTCAGATTGGTGTGACTGATGAACAATTTTATTCCGTTATTCCCGGTTTTTCAGGGGCATCCAACCGCTTGCAAAAAATTGTAGAAACGACTTCTTCTGTTGCTTACAAAGACTTTGCGCATTCACCTTCCAAATTGAAAGCTACCGTAAAAGCAGTCAGACATCAATATCCTGATAAAAAACTGATAGCTTGTATGGAATTGCACACATTCAGCAGCCTGACGGAAGATTTTTTACCGCAATATGCAAATTGCATGGGCGAAGCGGACATTGCTTTCGTGTACTATGATCCCGAAGTGATAAAACATAAACACTTGAAGGAAATTCAACCTGAACAGGTGAAACAGGCTTTTGGCGGCAATAATTTGTCGGTTTTCACCGATTCAAATGCCTTACAAAAAAAACTCCGTGAATTGAATTATGACAATTCGGCTTTGCTATTGATGACTTCCGGTAATTTCTCGGGTGTGAACCTGATTGATTTTGCGAAAGAACTCTTAAACAAGAAATAAGGGACGAAATTTAATAACACTCCTTCAGGCAAAAACAAGATTTAAATATGACAGAGAAACAACTTTTATTAGATCAACGATATATGCGTATGGCTCGTATCTGGGCGGAAAATTCCTACTGTGAAAGACGAAAAGTAGGTGCTTTATTGGTGAAAAACAAGATGATTATTTCGGATGGTTACAATGGAACCCCGTCGGGATTTGAAAATAAATGTGAAGATGAGAACAATGTATCAAAACCTTATGTTCTACACGCCGAAGCCAATGCTATCAGCAAAGTTGCCCGCTCACACAATAGCAGCGATAACGCAACTTTATATGTAACTGCTTCCCCCTGTATTGAATGTGCCAAGTTAATCGTACAATCCGGCATTAAAAGGGTGGTGTATGGCGAGAAATACCGCATTATGGATGGGGTGGAATTGTTGGAACGTGCTAAGATAGAAGTGGTTTTTCTGGAACTTCCGGTTGAGTAATCTCATTTTGTTTCTTCGCATCTCTTAAAATATTAATTTATGCCATTAGATATCAGACTAATGGCATTTGACTATAAAAAAATGAATAAAAAGAATTTATTGTTGGTTTTGGTTGTATTTGTTTCCGTTCTGAGTGGTTTATTCTTAGGGAATATGTTATCTGTCCGACACATTGCTTCGGGATTCTCCGGAGCTTTTTCACGTTCGGGTGCACACAGTAAAATTGATGAGTTGCTATCCATTATTAAGGCTCAATATGTCGACTCGGTAAATACCGACGTGATGACGGAAGAGATGATGACCGATATGGTTTCAAAACTTGATCCGCATTCGGTTTACATTCCTGCATCCGATTTGCAAAAGGTAAACGAAGAATTGGAAGGAAGTTTTAGTGGTATTGGGGTTCAATTTAATATCCAGAATGATACCGTTATGGTTGTTGCCATAGTGAGTGGAGGTCCGTCCGAAAAAGTCGGTTTACTGGCCGGTGACAGAATTGTGCAGGTTGACGATTCTGCATTTGTCGGAAAAACCATTACCAATGAGAAAGTGCTTAAAAAACTTCGCGGACCAGAAAAATCAAAAGTAAAACTGGGTATTCGTCGAAATAACACCTCCGAAATATTACACTATACCATTACCCGTGGAGAAATTCCGGTTAATTCCGTTGATATTGCCTATATGATTGAACCTCAGGTTGGTTTTATTAAAGTAAATAAATTTGCCGAAAAAACATACTCCGAATTTTTAGATGCTATTGCTAAATTAAAAAATCAGGGAGCGAAAAAATATATTATAGATTTGCGTGAAAATCCCGGAGGATTAATGGATCAGGCTATTAATATGGTGAATGAATTTTTACCTGCCGGTCGAATGATTGTTTACGCCAAAGGGAATGCATACCCACGATTTGAATCAAAATCGGATGGAAAAGGAAGTTGCATAAATTCGCCGGTTATTATACTGATTGATGAGTTTTCTGCCTCAGCCAGTGAAATTTTCTCGGGTGCTATTCAGGATAATGACAGGGGTCTGATTATAGGACGTCGTTCGTTTGGAAAGGGATTGGTTCAACAGCAAATGGGATTGTCCGACGGTTCAGCTGTACGTCTAACTGTAGCTCGTTACTATACGCCTTCAGGTCGATGCATCCAGAAGTATTATGAGAAAGGAAAATCAGAAGCCTATGAAATGGATATTTTGAACCGCTTTAAACACGGCGAATTCGATTCAAGAGACAGCATACACATGAATGATTCTCTTAAATATAAAACAGTCGGAGGTCGTACGGTTTATGGTGGCGGTGGAATTATGCCGGATATTTTTGTACCACGTGATACATCGGATTATACACCTTATTTAAATAAAATAATCAATTATGGTTATCTGTATCAATATGCGTTTCAATATGCCGACAAAAACCGGTCAACATTAAAGAAAATGAAAAACTGGAAGCAAATGGACAAATATTTGGATGAACAGGATCTGCTGACAAAATTTGTAGCTTTTGCAACTTCAAAATCGGTTGTCGCCAATCGGAAAGAAATAAATATCTCAAAGAAAATCATGCTTGAGCAACTTAAGGCTTATATCTCAAGGAATACACTGGGTGATGCCGATTTTTATCCATTGCTTTACAAGGACGATATGACTGTGAAAAAAGCGTTGGAAGAAATGAGAAAGAAGAAAAAATAATATGGTTTTAGAGGATTGAATTTCTGATTTAATCATTTTTAGCTCACAAAATTATAAATAAACCAGCGAGAGTTCATTCTAAAATGAAACTCTCGCTGTCTTTTTTTGATATAGATTTCTACCGAAATAAGTCTTTTTTTTAATGACGATTGATTTATCCAATTTCTTTTCTATTTTTGTGCCCAAAACAATTTAAATATAAAACACTATGTCAGCATTATCGATTGTCGGTTTTCTTGCTTCTTTGTTATCCGTTTTAAATCAATTTCCACAGGCGATAAAAGTCTTTCGATCGCAGGATACACATAGTATTTCATTGGTGATGTATTGTATAGTCGTTGTGGCAATCTCTCTTTGGCTGGTTTATGGTATCATGCTCAATGATTTCCCGCTTATATCTGCTAATGCTTTGTCATTAATCCCGATCGTTTACATTTTTATAATTAAACTGAAAAACACCATTAAAGGTATTGACAAACTTGCTATTTAATCGTTTTATTATTACCGGTTAAACTCTCTGTCTGAAGTTATAAAAACAAACGTTTTGAGATTTCAGACAGTTTTGTTATGAGACTTAGTGTAAAATAAACACCTATTTGTTTGGTGGTATCGTAAATCCATTCTATTTTTGTGCGTAGCCCGGATAGTGAAGCGAATAATTCTAAACTTGCTGAATTATCCACAAAAGAGCGAATATATAAAACCTCAATAATATGAATTCTAAACTTAACCTGAAAGTGACTGGAATTTTACAATGTAAAATTATTACTTTGATAATTCTATTGACATTTGCATTTACAGTGGTTGAATCCCAGTCCGTTACTCCCTGGTTGACCAGCGGTGATAAGACCAGACTTTTACAGCAACAAGGCCCTGTAAGTTTTAGTACTGTTGCATCTTCAACCAATGCAACAATCTATTTATATCCGGCTACGACTTACCAAAACATGGATGGTTTTGGGTTTTGTTTAACGGAAGGAAGTGCCGAAGCTATTAATGTTTTGAATTCCACCCAACAAACGGCTTTACTTAATGAGCTATTTGATAAATCGACCGGTTTGGGAATTTCCGTATTGCGCATAAGCATTGGTGCTTCCGATTTGAGTTCTTCCGATTATAGTTATAATGAGACTGCCAATGATGTCAGTATGCTGAATTTTAGTCTTGCCGGTCCGGATATGAATTATCTTATTCCTCTTTTGAAAAAAATACTTATAATAAACCCGGCTATAAAAATCCTGGCAACTCCGTGGTCGGCACCAAGATGGATGAAAACGAACGGCAGTTGGATCGGTGGAAGTTTAAAAACAAATTATTATGCAGCCTATGCCAATTATTTTGTAAAATACCTGGATGCGATGAAATCACAGGGTATAACTGTTTGGGGCATAACTCCACAGAACGAACCGGAAAATCCAAATAATGAACCCAGTATGACGATGACTTCAACCGAGGAAAAGAACTTTATCAATAACAATTTGGGACCGGCCATGCCTAATGCGGGTTATTCAACCGTTAAGATCATTGCTTTTGATCTTAATTGTGACAAT
>JAQTOL010000197.1 GCA_028748945.1 Paludibacter sp. | reverse complement strand
CATCGGCTTACATTCCGCCAATGCAGGCATTTTGGGTAAGAGTAGATGTTGACAATACACCTGCTACACTAAAATTTGTAAACTTAGCACGTGCCCATCAGGATCAAACTTCGGCAACAAACCGCCTGAGAGCACGCCAATTAAATACGGCACAGGTTTTACGTCTGCAAGTATCTAACGGAATCAATAATGATGAAGCCCTTATTGTTGCTGATCCAAATGCTCAGGATGCTTTCGATACCTACGATTCTCAAAAAATGACAAATGCCAATGTAAATATCCCTGAGATATTCACCTTGGTTGGTTCAGAAGAATTGGTAATCAACCATATGAATAATCTTACCGGAAATAAAGAACTTTCCTTAGGTTTCCGTCCCGGTAAAACGAGTAATTTTAGTATCGAAGCTTCAGAAATCAGTAATTTAAGCAGCGATACCAAAGTGGTATTGCTTGATAAACTGAAAGGAACAGAACAGGAACTTACTGTTGGAAGTCCTTATACATTTGCTTCCGATGCAACTGCCACAAACGATCGTTTCAGTCTTATTTTCAGGACAAATTCGATTGCTACCGATTTGACTAAAACCGCTAACAAGGGAGTTTTGGTTTATCGTAATTTGAATAATCATATTGCTGTGATTTGTAATCAGGGAATTGATGATCAGTCTTCAGTATCCATTTATAATGCAGTCGGACAAAAATTGTCAACACAAAAATTGACAAAGACGACTACTGAAATAAACCATGCATTAACTGCCGGAGTTTATTTGGTAACAGTGCATAACGGTGGACAAACTGTTACAGAAAAAGTAATCATTAAGTAATTCAACTCACAAACATAAATATTCGATATGAAAATAAATATAGAGCAAACAGAAAGAAAGACTTATAGTCCACCTCAAATTGAACGTATTCAGTTAGACAATGAAATTTCGTTGATACTAGAATCGTCTAACCCGGCGGGAGATCCATTATGGGTTCAGAATTCAACCGAACATTTTAACAACGATCCGTTTAAAACGAATGTTGGTTAATACTTAAAAAAGTCCCCGGGCAGCCGGGGACTTTTTATTAGTATAAAAATTGAGATAGATTTTTAACCGGACATTATTTCTGTCGATAAAAAATTATTCTATCTTTGTGAACTGTAGGCATTGTAAAAAATCAGTTGAATAACAATTAGCTTTATAAAGACAAACTAATCAGAAGATTTGAAGGCTTGAATAGCAATCCTGTTTCCTCACACGGTATTGTAAATGTAAAAACTGGAAATTGGACAGCTAAAGTGATTTTATGATTTAGTATAATTGAATTTCAATATACTATATTCAAACAAGAAGAACAGGTAGATTAATTCTGCCTGTCTTTTTGAAAAAATAAATAGTCTTTATAAATGACAGCCGGGAACAGCAATTAAAATTTCTTACATGAAACTTAAAATATTTTACTCTTTTACGTTATTTCTATTTTTCAATCTATCCATATGGGGTGAGATTCCGTCTGGTTATTATGCTAATCTCGAAGGGAAAAAAACAGCAGAACTTAAAACGGCTGCCTTTAATGCCATAAAAGTGCATCTCAGTTTGAAATATGATGATCTCTGGACCTATTTTCCACAAACTGATTTTTTACCATCTAAACCGACGGAGATATGGGATATGTATTCGAACAATGTTGTTTATTTTACAGCTCACAGTTCCATTGACAAAGAACATTGTGTACCTAACTCGTGGTGGGGAGGACCAACGGTAGATTATGAGTATGCTTATGGTGATTTGATGAATCTTTATCCGGCCAACAATTCAATCAACCGGTCAAAAGGTAATAATCCGTTGAGTGAGGTGGGAGCTACGACTATGGACAATGGAGTAAGTAAAAGTGGTACTTCAATTACAGTAGGATATAGTGGGAAAGGATTTGAACCGGCCGATGAATACAAAGGTGATTTTGCCCGGACTTACTTTTATATGGCTACCTGTTACCAGAATTATAACTGGCTAACGGATAATACCGGTCAATATGAAATCACGAATGGCGGTTATCCTTCTTTTCAGGCTTGGGCCATTCCACTCTTATTGAAATGGGACAGGGAGGATCCGGTAAGTCAAAAGGAAATTAACAGGAATGAAACGGTTTATAAACTTCAGCAAAACCGGAATCCGTTTATTGATTATCCACAACTGGTGGAATATATCTGGGGAAACAGGAAAGATAGTGTCTGGAGTTTTGCTGCGAATAATCCAACCGGCATTGAACAATCCGTTATCCGAAAACTGTCGGTTTCCCCTAATCCGGCAAAAGATTATATTAAATTGAAATTCGAAGGGAACAAGAATATATATCACTACAATATCTATTCATTAAATGGTTCAGTAGTTTTATCGGGTGATTGTTCGGATCATTCAATCTGTATTTCTAAATTAAAAAGTGGAATTTATACTTGTACAATTGAATCAGATTCTGAAAAATTGGTAACCAGGTTAGCTGTTTTGTGATTGATTCTACATTTTATCTAAAAAATTTATACCATTCCAGTACTAAACATCAATAAAAAAGTCCCCGGAAAATCGGGGACTTTTTATGTTAGTTAGTTTCAGATAATTATTTATCTTTGTAACAGATTAATTCCTTTACTTTTATTAAAATTAAGCGAATGGACTTACAGAAACTTTATGCGTTGAAATCTAAATTTGTTGTCAGAGTTGTGGGCAATGAATTAATCTTAGTCCCGTTAACCGGCAATGTGGCACAAATGAATGAATTATTTACCATGAATGAAACTGGAAAATTTATCTGGGAAAATTTAGGTGAGAAGACTACAATTGAAAATCTTGAAACTTTAGTGACCGAAGCTTTTGATGTTGATGCCGATACAGCGAAAAAGGACATTGAAAATTTTATCAAAAAGTTGGAAACAATTTTATAAGAGTAAGTTCTTTAATTCACAATATTAAATTGAAAACCTGATTCATGCAGAATTCCATTCATTTAAAAATCGCAGATTTTTCGATAAAACTTTATTCTGATATTTCAATAGAATTAGAAGAAGGTTACCTGCCATTTGTCAGCGAAGATGAAAAAGGAGTGGACGATGTGACGATTCATTGTTTTTCGGGAATTCCGGCAATTGATTTACAAAAAGCAGAACTTGTTTTTGAAGCAAAAAATGAAATTCAAAAGTTTTATTCCATCTTTCGTTCGGATACCGGTTTAGGATTTATCATTTACAATCAGCAAACCAAAGATGAGGTTCAACAAATTGCCTTTTTGGATGAAACATTCTCGCAATGGGAAGTATACTCCAATCCTTCTTCGGAAAGTAGTCGCTTGCCGTTGAAATATCCTTTGGGGCCAATTGTGATGCATTACCTGACGGTAAAGTCAAATAGCGTTATGATTCATGCTTCGTGCGTTTTTGACGGTAAGACGGGGCGTATTTTTACAGGGTTCTCGGGTAATGGAAAAAGTACAATATCGAAACTATGGGCCGATGCCGGAAACCGGATTATTAATGATGACCGGATCATAATTCGAAAAATTGAAGATAATTATATGGCTTTTAATACTCCCATGTATTATATTGACAAGCCCAAAAGTACTGTTTTAAATGCCATCTTTTTAATAAGCCATTCGCCCGAAAACAAAATGAAAAAAATTTCGGGAGCATTGGCCGTTTCAAAAGTGATGGCCTTTTGTATTCAAAATAATTTTGAGTCGAAACTCATACAAAATCATCTGGATTTTCTTTCAGAACTTTGTATACATATTCCGGTTTACGAATTGGGATTTGTACCTGACGCGAGTGTTGTAAACTTTATTCTGGCCAATGAAACAGGAAGAACTAAATAATCATCTTTTTAATTTAGCTGAGACTTTACTCGGGGATGATCATTCTCTGAGTTATAAAATGCGGGGTAATAGTATGTATCCTACCCTTAAACCCGGTGATATTGGGAAAGTTGAGAAATGTTCTCCTCATGAGCTAAAGATAGGAGACATAATTGTATTTAG
Source organism: Paludibacter sp. (assembly GCA_028748945.1). Taxonomy (GTDB): domain Bacteria; phylum Bacteroidota; class Bacteroidia; order Bacteroidales; family Paludibacteraceae; genus Paludibacter. The sequence continues at coordinate 2,306 of JAQTOL010000197.1, read as the reverse complement.
ATTGAATAATATTTTGGTTGGGCACCGGTTGATAAAAATTTCAAACGTTAATGATGAACTTGTCTTTCTGGCAAAAGGAGACAATAGCCCTACAACTGACTTGCCGTTTAAAAGTGACGCATTTTTAGGAAGACTAAACTCTTATCAAAGGGGAAATAACAGTACAAATATTGCTGGTTTTAAAATGAAAATCAAACGTTTTTATGCTCTTTATTTTCCAAAATTATCCCTTTTATTCAATAATTTAAACCTTAGAGTAAATAGTTATTACGAAAGATTCACCATTGGTTTTAAATCGCTAAAGCAAAATATTTCTTTAATTACAAATCAATCGCATAAAGAATTATTGTCCAGTTCGATAATTGCTTTTTTCCAGGGAATTCTCCCATTTGTGATAATTATTACTATTAAATCATTAATCGATTATCTGACACAAACAACTAAATTAGATGCTCATCAACAGCTGATTTTTGTTTCTCTGTTGGTTATTACTGCACTGGTTTTTCTGGTAAATGCGATTCTTTCAGAAATAAATGGCTTTTTCTCAGAGAAATTATCACAATCTGTCACTCACCGGATTTATGAAATGTTGCATAAAAAACATGCATCGCTGGATTTATCACATTACGAAAATCCGGCTGAACAGGATAAAATACATCGGGCCGTTCAGGAGGCTTCGTTCCGACCAATAAAAATGATAAATGAGTTGCTCGGAACAATAAAATCAATTGCGGCAGCATTGTTTTTAGTTACGATATTTGTGAGTATTCGTTGGTATCTTATTGTATTATTGTTTGTTGCTATTATTCCCGGAATTTTAGTAAAGTTGAAATTTTCTCAAAAAGCCTATAAACTGAAAATTTCCCAAAGTACCAAAGAAAGGGAAATGTATTATTTCAACCGGGTTCTTACCGGATTCCCGTTTGCGAAGGAAATGAAACTGTTTGGTTTCTTCGGATTTTTTCTTCAACGATTTTCAAATGCTCAAAACACACTCTTCAAACAAAAGATAGATCTTAGAAAGTCTGAACTTAGGCTGGCAATATCTTCTCAGATATTTGCAATTATTCTAATATTCTTTTCGCTGGGATATGTTTCGTATTTAAAATTAAGCGGTGCTATCAGCATCGGAACAGTCGTCTTATTTTTCTTTGCTTTTCAGCGGGGCTATTCGGTGCTGAATGAATTTTTCAAATCACTCACACAAATTCGGGAAGATAATACGTTCTTGAATGATTTTATGTCATTCTTAAATATGCCGACGAAATCGAATGCACAAAAAAACGTTCAATCACATTTTTCATTGAAAAAGGAAATCAAAATTGAAAATGTCAGTTTCCGGTATGAATCGAGTAAAAGGGAAGCTTTGAAATCTGTAAATATCAATATTCCTGCAGGAAAAACAGTGGCTTTTGTTGGTGCAAACGGATCGGGTAAAACGACTTTGATTAAATTACTCTGTGGCTTTTATCAACCCGATTCGGGAAAAATACTTTTTGATGGAATTGATGCAACTCAAATTGGACAAACGACTGTTTGCGAAAATATAACGGCTGTTTTTCAGGATTTTGCCTTGTATAATATTTTTGCCCTCGAGAATATTGGATTGGGAAATATCCAAACTCCGATCGATTTAGAAAAAGCAAAAAAAGCGGCAGAGGCGGCCGGCATTGATGAGATTATCGAACATTTGCCCAACGGTTACAACACTTTACTGGGGAATTTATTCAATGGTGGTGAAGAATTAAGCGTTGGTCAGTGGCAGAAAATGGCCATAGCCCGGGCTTTTTACCGTGATTCACCGTTGATACTCATGGATGAACCATCGAGTGCGTTGGATGCAGCATCTGAATTGCAAATAATCAATAGTCTGAAGAAATTATCCCGTAATAAAACGGCTGTTATTATCAGTCACCAACTCACAACCGTACAGTGGGCTGATTTAATTTATGTTTTTGATGAAGGTGAAGTATTGGAATCGGGCAATCATCAGGAATTGTTAGCATTAAAAGGGAAGTATTATTCGTTGTTTCACACAGCGAATGATAAAATCTATTCCTAAAACTTCAAGGATTTAATCCCATTTATCCGGCAAATTTTGTTATTTTTGCAATCCATTTAAAATCATACTTTTCGTTGAGAAAAGTTTTTCAATTAATTAATATCGAATGAGAAAAGTCAGAGTGCGCTTTGCACCCAGCCCAACCGGAGCTTTACATATTGGTGGTGTCCGAACTGCCCTGTACAATTATCTTTTTGCCAAAAAACACAAGGGTGATATGTTATTGCGTATCGAAGATACCGAT
>JAQTOL010000196.1 GCA_028748945.1 Paludibacter sp. | reverse complement strand
TTGGAGCATTGGGTGGTGATGCTTCTGCCATAAAGGATAATCCTGCTGGGTTGGGAATTTATCGTAGTTCAGAGCTTTCCGGAACTATGAATGTTATGATGCAGAACAGCATTTCAAAATGGAACGGCACAACAACCAGTGCTGATGATCCATATAAAACAGGTTTAAATAATTTTTCTTTTGTATTGGCTATGCCTACCTGGCTGAATGAAAATGAAGGAAAAAGTTTAATTAATTCTAACTGGTCATTTAGCTACAACCGACTTAAAAATTTAAATCGTACTGTAAACATTAATAGTGGTGCTTCAAATTCATCGATTACCGACTTTATGGAATACTTCTCAAGCGGTCTTAGTGAAGCAGACTTATCAGGATCAAATGAACCAAATAATAATCCTTATAACACTACATATGTTCCATGGTTATCTGTACTAGCCTATAAGGGATACTTGATCAATCCAATAGCCGGAACCAATAATTGGGCTACATTATTAAATCAGGATGAGACTGTAATGCCATCATTCGAAATGGTTGAAAGAGGATATATTGATGAGTATTCCGTAGGTTGGGCCGGAAATTTCAGCAATAAGTTATATTTGGGTACTACATTGAATTTGCAAAAAATTGACTATACTTTATCCAGTAGATACAGTGAAGAATTTCATGATGGAGGAAATATGGCACTAAATAATACCATCACTTCTTCGGGCAGTGGATTAAATCTGAATATCGGTGCTATTTTACGACCAACTGACTTTTTGCGCTTAGGATTGGCTTTACATACTCCATCGATTTATGCCATGCACGATACTTATAAAGCAACATTGAATTATGATAATACTGAAAAAGGATCTGAGTCAACACCTACCGATGGATATAATAACTTTCAGATTCAAGGTCCTATACAACTCAATGCAAGTGGTGCTTACATTCTAGGGTCTAAAGGTTTGATCAGTCTGGAATATAATTTTGCTAATTACACAGGAACGCGATTAATGAATGATGTTGGAAGTACTCAAGCATATAATGCTGAAAATCAAAGAATGAGTAATTCATTAAATGATGTTCATACCATAAAAATTGGTGGTGAATATAAATTGACCGATAATTTTTCGTTACGGGCCGGTTATGCAATTTCAACCAATGCTACAAAACCCGATGCGCAAAAAATAATGGTCGATTACACAACACGTACCGATACCGAGTATTTTTTAAATAATGGAGCCAGTTACCTTACTGCCGGATTTGGGTACCGTGAAGCCGGTTGGTTTATTGATTGTGCTTATGTTCATAAAAATTTGAATGAATCATATATGCCTTACAACTCAAATTTATTATCGACAAATTTAGCTGTAACTCCGGCATCAGTTATTTCTAATTCTAATAATATTTTACTAACTTTGGGGCTTAAATTTTAAACAAGCAGACCGATATAGATTATCAGAGGTTTGTTGCTATTTTCCTTAATAAATAATTTAGTTTTTTCAAATATTCTTGTAAGAAAGATATAAAAAACCATAGAATTCGAAACTCGTCCTGAAATCAGGACGAGTTTCATTTGAATATAAATTTAAAACTAATTACGAATGAAAAAGAGCATAATGGCTTTGGTAGCACTTTTGTACTGCACACTCCTAATGAGCCAAACTGAATTCGATGCATTAAAATATGTTCAAACCGACCTGAATGGTACAGCTAAATACATGAGTATGGCTGGTGCTTTAGGAGCTTTGGGTGGTGATGCTTCGGCAATAAAAGACAATCCGGCCGGACTGGGGATTTATCGCAATTCAGAACTAACGGGAACAATCAATTTATTGATACAACAAACATCATCAGATTGGAATGGGGTCAATACCAAGGAGAATTTAACCAATATCGGATTTGACAATTTTTCGATTGTCATTGCGAAACCTACCAAACTGGGCGAAAGTGGCACAAAAGGACTACTAAGTTCTAACTTTTCATTCAGCTTCAACCGGCTGAAAAACTTTAATAGAAGTTTGACAATTAATAATATGGATGGAGGTTCAGAGTCATCCATGACTGATTATATGGGAAATCTTACCGGCAATATTTCAAAATCAGATTTGACTTATACGAACGATCATAATCCATTAATTTCAACTGATATTCCCTGGTTATCCGTGCTGGCATATAACGCAGGATTAATAGACAAGTCACAGATATCCTGGGGATCAACTTTGAGTGGTGTACCCGAAACTGTAACTCCATCCTATAAACTTTCCGAAAAAGGATATGTAAATGAATATTCAGTTGGTTGGGCAGGAAACCTGAGTAATTTTGTTTACTTAGGTGCTACTGCCAATATTCAATCTATTAATTATAGCTCATACAGTCAGTATAATGAAATATTTGGTAGTGGAGGTGGTATGAATTTAATTGATACGATTACAACCAAAGGAAATGGTTTAAATTTTAAGTTCGGTGCTATTGTTAGCCCTTTCAAGTTCTTACGTTTAGGATTTTCATTTCATACACCAACGCTTTTCATACTCAAAGATAATTATTATTCGAAATTAAATTATGAAACACTGAGTGATACCGGATCTGTTTCAACGCCGGGAGGCATTAGTGATTACCAACTTAAAAGTCCTATGCAATTGAATGCCAGTGCTGCATACTTACTTGGTAAAAAAGCGGTAATTAGTTTTGAATATGATTACAGCATAATTACCGGTTCTCAACTCATGAGTAAAACCGGAGATAAACAAGTTTTTGCTGATCAGAATCAGGGTATACAGGACAAACTGAATGACATGCAGACCTTGAAAATTGGTGCAGAATACAATATTTCCGATAATTTTTCGGTACGTGCCGGATTTGCAAATTCAAATAATACTACTAAATCTGATGTAACAAAGATATTGGCTTCTAACTCTATACGGACTGATCCGGAGTATTTTATTCACAAAAGTACCAATTATATATCAGCCGGATTTGGATATCAAAAAGAAAACTGGTTTCTTGACTGTGCATTTCAAACCAGTACTTATGATGAAACATTCTATTCATACAGTGGGGATATTGGTATTGGACTGGCACTCAAACCAGCTCCAGCGAATTTAACCACAACAAACAATAATTTGATTTTGACAGTCGGATATCGGTTTTGATATTTACTATTTAACAAGATTCTTCTTTAATTTTGAATGAAAGGTTGGCTGTGAAGTCAACCTTTTTTATAATTCGGTTATTCTAGAATTCATACGGCAAGTAATGATGAACCGGTTTTGTCTAATCGACCCAAAAAATGTACCTTTGCACTCTCAAAATTTCAACCTAACAAACGAATCAACTGATGAGCTTACTTACCGAAATACAACGTCGCCGTACTTTTGCCATTATCAGCCATCCTGATGCGGGAAAAACCACCCTAACAGAAAAACTGTTACTTTTTGGTGGTGCAATTCACGTAGCCGGAGCGGTAAAATCCAACAAAATAAAGAAAACGGCCACTTCGGACTGGATGGAAATTGAAAAGCAACGTGGTATTTCTGTGGCTACTTCAGTTATGGGCTTCGAATATCGGGATTATAAAATTAATATACTTGACACACCCGGTCATCAGGACTTTGCAGAAGATACATACCGGACATTAACTGCAGTAGATAGCGTTATTATTGTGGTGGATACGGCTAAAGGTGTGGAAGCACAAACCCGAAAATTGATGGAAGTGTGCCGCATGCGTAAAACGCCGGTTATTGTTTTTATCAACAAAATGGACCGTGAGGGTAAAGATCCGTTCGATTTGTTGGATGAATTGGAATCGGAGTTGGGAATTCATGTTCGTCCATTAAGCTGGCCAATTAACATGGGTGCTTCATTTAAAGGAGTTTATAATATTTATAAACAAAATTTGGAACTTTTTACACCCAACAAACAAAGTATCAGTAAATCGGTAGCATTCTCGGACATTAATAATCCTGAATTGGAAAAATATGTAGGAAAACATGATGCACAAAAGCTTCGTGAAGATATGGAACTGATACAAGGTGTTTATTCAGAATTTGACACAGAAAAGTATCTGGCGGGTGAATTGGCTCCGGTTTTCTTTGGTAGTGCTTTGAATAATTTCGGAGTCAGGGAATTACTCGACTGTTTTGTAGAAATTGCTCCATCTCCCCGACCTATTCACGCTCAGGAACGATTAATTGATCCATACGAAGAAGCTTTCTCGGGTTTTGTATTTAAAATCCATGCAAATATGGATCCAAACCACCGTAGTTGTATTGCTTTTGTGAAAATTTGCTCAGGTAAATTTGAACGAAATGTGAACTATAAACACATTCGTCATGGGAAAATGATGAAATTCTCGAGTCCGACAGCCTTTATGGCTCAGAAAAAAGAAACGGTAGACGAAGCATTTGCAGGTGATATTGTCGGTTTACCCGATACCGGTAATTTTAAAATAGGTGATACACTCACAGCCGGCGAGGGATTGCATTTTAAGGGAATTCCAAGCTTTTCACCTGAAATGTTCAAATACATTGAGAATGCCGATCCAATGAAAACAAAACAACTGGAAAAAGGGGTAGCTCAGTTAATGGATGAAGGTGTTGCTCAATTATTTGTAAACCAATATAATGGACGAAAAATAATTGGAACTGTGGGACAACTTCAGTTTGAGGTTATTCAATACCGATTATTACACGAATACAACGCTCAATGTCGTTGGGATCCGATTTCGTTGTATAAAGCCTGTTGGATTGAAAGCAACAATGCACAGGAGCTGGAAAATTTCAAAAAAAGAAAAGCACAATACATGGCAAAAGATCGTGAAGGTCGCGATGTATTTCTGGCCGACTCGGGTTATATGTTGCAAATGGCTCAGAATGATTTTAAAGATATACATTTCCATTTTACTTCAGAGTTTTGAAGCAATTGTAGAGAATAATATGTTAAGCGGGATTTATATCCCGCTTTTTTTTTCTAATTCCATAAATTTATATTCAACCATATTTTGAAATAAACACATCTGCAATTCAAATTAAAGCACTAAATTTGTCCAAAATAAAAAAGTATCACATGATAAAAATAAATCAACCCCTTACAATTAAAGATATTACCATCAAGAACCGAATAGGCATGTCGCCCATGTGTCAATATTCCTCTATAGATGGTTTCGCAAATGAATGGCATTACATTCATTATGGTAGCCGGGCAGTAGGTGGCGCCGGATTAATTATGGTGGAGGCATCGGCCGTAACTCCTGAAGGACGTATCACTCCGAATGATTTGGGAATATGGAGCGATTTACATATTCCCGAATTCCAAAGAATCACTCAGTATATTCATTTACAAGGTTCTGTTGCAGGTATCCAGATTGCACATGCCGGGCGAAAAGCATCGCATAATAACCCTACAAATGGAGGCAATCAACTATCGGAAACAAATAGAGGCTGGCAAACAGTTGCGCCATCACCTCTACCTTTTACTGAAGATGAAATAGCACCAAATAAACTCGATAAAAAAGGAATTAAAATCATTAGAAGTCAATTTAAAGCTGCCGCCGGACGAGCCATGAAAGCCGGCTTCAAAGTAGTGGAGATTCATGCAGCCCATGGTTATTTGATTCACGAATTTCTTTCTCCACTAAGCAATCAAAGAAAGGATAAATATGGTGGGAGCTTCGAAAACAGAATCCGATTCCTGCTGGAAGTTATTGAGGCCGTGAAATCAGTCTGGCCAAAAAACTATCCGTTATTTGTCCGTTTATCAGCAACGGACTGGGTTGAAGGCGGATGGAATTTGGCAGAGACAGTAAAACTTAGCGAAATTCTATATAAGCATGGTGTCGATTTAGTCGATTGTTCATCGGGAGGAAATATATCCACTGCTAAAATTCCTGTTGCACCCGGATATCAGGTACCTCTTTCAGAAGCCGTCCGCAAAACCGGCATCCGAACAGCTGCAGTCGGTTTAATAACTTCAATTGAACAAATATCAGAAATACTTGATAATGAAAAGGCCGACATGGTCTTTCTGGGAAGGGAATTATTACGAAATCCTTATTTTCCACTTAATTCTACATTGAATACAGAAAGTGAAATTAAATGGCCAATTCAATACAAGAGAGCAAAATAATTTTTAAACTAATCAATTTTACATATATGGACATTTCAACTTTATTTACAGAAATCAACTGGCTGGCAGTTGCAGCCGTAACTATTTTATCGTTTATATTGGGTGCTTTGTGGCATTCGGTTTTATTTAAAAAAGGATGGAGTGAAGACTCAAATTCAATTTATAATTCCGAAAACCACGGAAATCCTGCTAAAATTTTCGGCCTTGCC
>JAQTOL010000195.1 GCA_028748945.1 Paludibacter sp. | reverse complement strand
GCATAATCGTATTTGGTATAATAAGTGCTATCCGCCAATTGATATGTCCAGTCCTGCATTTTCTTCTTAAAGTCCGAAAATTTAGGCATAGGACCCTGTATGTTGTCGCGAACCAGATGATAATCGAACAAAGTTGAGTCGGCTCTTAAACCCCAGCGAACCTGTCCGAAACCACCATCGGGTGAACCGGCATGATGATATTGTTCCAGAAAGCAATACACGCCACTTTCACCCGAAAGTAACACATAATGTAATTCGAAAAAGTAACCGTTCCTTGCTTCGTGGGTAAATGAAATTTCAACCAGTTCAGGTGTATTCCGAACCAGTTTGTAAACGGATGGCTTCATTGAAAAGCCGGGTCCCATAAGATATCCCGCACCATATCCGCCAAGCAGATTATTCCCACCGGCTTGTTTGACAGAACTTAAGGTAGCATTGTTTTTATTGAAACTGAATTCTATCAAGTCGTTTGATAAACTTACTGTCTTATCTGTTTCAAAAAGTTTTACTGATACCGGGTTTACTGCCGATATAGTTGACAAAAACAAAATTCCAATAAAAATAAAAACGAACCTTTTCATAGATTATGTTGATTTATTTATTCTTTCATGATTTTCGAAGTAAAAATCAAATTATTACCGGCTTTTAGCTTCATCAGATAAAAACCTTTTGGCAAGGAAGACAGATCAACTTTCAATTTATTCTGACCGGAAAATTGGCAAGTATACAAAGTGCTCCCACTTAAAGATTCCACCGTAACATCAACATTCCCGTAGGTTTTATCCAACAAAATTTCAGCTTTATCAATTACCGGATTTGGATAAATTTTCACGCGTGAACTTTCAATTTTCTCAATCCCGTTTGCTTCACTCACTACTTTCAGAATTCCATTCGAAAAGTTCCAGATTAAACCCGTACCGGGTGTTGCAGGAATAATCTCACTGAAAGAACCTGTAAAAGAAGAGCCTGTTAACAACGTAAACTGATCTCCGGCATTCAGAGTCCCGGTAATAGTCAGATTTAGCGTTCCTCCAACATTCACAATACCCGTTGCCGAGATTTTATCAACGATTCCCAGCGACTTATTTATTTCCATATTGGTTTGACTCCCTGCTAACAAAGCCAAAGAACCCAGCGTTATTGTTCCATAATTACTGGTCGGAACAAGCGTTGGATCACCGGGTTGAAGTATACCTCCCGATTGAATTTCTGTAAGCGCAGGAATGGTTCCTTTTCCGGCAAGTGTGGCATCCTGCATCACAGTGACTTTCCCTGCTCCGGTTTGGATTCCATTGACTATAAGCATACCATCTTTAACCGTTGTTGTTCCACTATAAATATTTGCTCCGGTAAGTTTCCAGTATCCTGAACCTTCTTTTACAATACTTGTCGCACCTTTATAACTTCTGTTTGAACATTCATTATTAATAGTCCCGCTAAAAGTTTCATCAGTTCCGGCACCACCAATAATCCATGTCATTGTAGCAGAGTTATTTTGCTTATCTGCTCCCGAAAGATAAGTGCCACCCGGACCGGATAAACCGCCCAGATACATGGTACTGGCGTTTTTCCAACAAACTATTTTCGTATTTCCGGAAGTCACTATCCGCGCATTTGGAATTCCGGTTCCGTTATTAAGCATAAACTGACTTCCATCCGTTGAAGTTCCAATACCATTTGCATTTAAAGTACCACTAAATTGTGACCAGTCGCCGGTCAAATATTCACGAACATACGAAATGTTGAAATTTAAGATCCCGCTACCACTTACTTTACTCTTGATCTGACAATTGCGGTAGGGTTCAAAACCACTCGTTTTTCCTTCGGAAACGAAGATATTCATTGGATAAATTTCATCGACTGTATTTGATCCTCCGCTTGTTTTAAATGTTCCACCGTCGAGATTCAAAATGTTCGAACTTCCCAGGCCGTCGTTAATAACAGCAACACCATTGAGTTCCATAATTCCTTCGCTGATAGTTGTCGGACCCTGGTAGGTATTGATTGCTTTGCACAATAACTTTCCGGGACCGCTTTTAGTAAATCCACCCGGACCAGACAGCAGACCATTCATAGTAACTATAGCCGCACCATTGTTTACTGAAATTTCAGCATTTCCATCTAAATTTATATTTCTGTCAGTAGATGTAGTAGCACCGGTATATAACAGTTTTCCGCCCTTCAAAACTAAATTAAAATTGTAGTTTTGGGAAGCACCAATTGAACTTGAAAGGCCTCCGTTTACCAATTTATCTATTTCCAATGTACCATTCCAAAGCACTGTTGCTCCTTTATAACTATTATCAGTCAGTAATGCCAGATTTCCATTTCCGGTTTTATTGACGGAACCTGTTCCGGTAATAAAACCGGCGCCCTGGAATGTATATGAGCTATCGGCATTTACCACCATATCATTTATTGCAACAGGTTCATTAATCGTTATGTTTTTATTTGCGGAATTTTCAAAAAGGACTTTGGCGCTATCTGTATAAACAACTAGTGCTTTATTATAAGCCCAACTTGCCGTATTTTTATCCCATACCGACCCGTTTGCACCTGACTAGGTAAAGTCAGGCATAAAAGTCGACAAATCGAGAACAGCAACCGGAACTGGTTTGGTCTTAACGATCAATTCATTTGAGTAAGCCGAATAACCCCCGGCATTAAAGGCACGCACCCGAATAGTATCTTTTTCTTCCGGTTTAAGACCTGTAAAAACATACGTATTTCCATTAATCCCGGTACGTGATATTTCAGTATAGATTCCATTTATTTTCTTTTCAACAGCATAACCCTGTTCTTTTTCAGTAAAATCGAACCACGAAAGAGAAATTGTATTTTGCGAAGTAGAGTCTGCTTTCAAACAAAGGGGAGCACGCAAAAAATCCTGAGAGTAGGATTTTCCTATACTGTTAATGTAATTTTCAATGTTCAAATATCCGTTGGCAGCCAATTCAACGGCATCTGAAGCCAGATTTGGGTTTAGTCCGTTGGCAGTTTCCCATTCATCGGGAATACCATCATTATCAGTATCAGTTCTTTTTGTTCCTGCCCACACGGTCCATTGAGCAGGTGTACCGATTGGGTTTTCCGTTTCGTTGGTAATCAGATATCCTTTTTTACCAAACGATTTTAGCTCATCAATAACATAACAATCCTCCAAGTCACGGTAAGGTAATGATGCTCCCACAGCAGGTAAAACAGAGTCGATTAATGATGAAGCAGGCCAGGTGGGTAAAACAGGATAGTTATAGGGCGTTGCCTGAAAATCAGGACCACCTCCAAATTCACTATGAGGTATCAGATAACCATCGAGCACCTGATTCCGGTTGCCATCGTGCCAGTTATCATCCGCATATAAATGATAAAGATTATTTCCAACACTGAACGGACTTCCGCCATTGGCAGGTCCTTTAATAAAATAATTACTTACAGCATTGGCAAACGATTCACCTTCGGAATCACCACCCATAATGTAAGCTCCTGCTTCCCAGTTATAAACGATATTATTTACGTATTGGTTAACTCCTTTAATTTTGTTGTTACGGGTTCCATTATCAATGTAAGCATTCCGGTACAAGCTTACACCACCATTTGTCTGAATTAATCCACCGGCTGAGTGAGCCATTAAGCCTTGTGAAATAACAGAATTTTGAATGGTTATATTGGTTGGTTCAGTTCCCTTGCCATCCCAACTGATGGAGAAAGTTTCGTCGCGTCCCCAGGCAGCTGAAATGTGGTCGAAAATCATATTACTTCCGTTAGCTATGCCACAGGCATCTTTTCCGCTGTCACCGATATTACCCATGCGCATACGCAGGTAACGGCAGATAACGTTATTGGCACCTGTATACGAGAAGCCGTTCCCATAAATTGTAATTCCCTCGCCCGGAGCAGTTTGCCCGGCTATGTATATATTGGATGAAACAATCATCCGTCCGGTAATTTTTATCACACCAGCCACGTCAAAAACGACTATACGGTTCGAGGAACTGACAGCATCGCGAAAGGATCCGGTTCCTGAGTCATTAAGATTTGTAACATGGTAAACTGTAGGTGAAGAAGATGCACGGGCTCCTTTAGCGAATTTTCCGAAACCTTCGGCTCCCGGAAAAGCGACCAGTTGTGCAAATGTAAGACTTATAGCAGCACAAAAGAAGGTGAGAGTAAAAATTAATTTTCTCATTTTTAATATTGATTTAAGGTGATTATTTTCGTTTGTAAACGTAATCAAAAAATCAATCAAAAAACTTCGTTAAATGATTGTAAGACTTTGTGAATTGATATTAATTTCAGATTTACTTTTCCCGGGGATAAATAATGATGATACAAGCTATAAATTTATTCGTTGACTGCTTTTCCTAAAGTGGCAAGAAATATTACTTTACAAAGATGGAATTGATTGAACTTATTCTGCCATCTTTTAAATTCACGGGACTTCCATTGACCCAATACTTTGCAATTCCATTATCAGATCCTGCAACATAAACATTGTTTCCAACAACAAAAACAGAACCCGCATAGGCATTCTTTGTGCCATCCGATAAATTTACAGAAACGCCATTTTTCCAGTATTTTGCGATATTAATTCCTCCAATGTATTCTTTTCCCGCAACGTACACATCGCTACCGGATACAAAAATTGAGTTTGCATCAGAGGCATTACTACTCTCACTTAATGTCAGAGCTATACCATTTTTCCAGTATTTTGAATTATATATTTTCGAAACTGAATCCTGAACACTACCTGCAATATAAACATCACTCCCATTGACAAAAACCGAATTAATTTTGGATATACCATTACCATCAGTCAGTGAAGTTGGTACATCGTTAATCCAAAGCTTCCCTACATTGTAGTTCATCCTGAAAAGATTATTGTTATCCACGTTTTCGGTTCCAACAATATACACATTATTATTTGCCACAAAAATAGCTTCTGCTGATGCAGATGTTCTGCCTTCCGTTAAATTATGCGATGCTCCGTTTTTCCAGTATTTAGCAACTCCATATCCATAACTATCATATCCCGCAACATAAACATTTGTATCAGTCACGAAAATCGAACTGGCAAGCGCATCCCTGCCGGCATCGGAAAGGTTTATACCCACACCGTTTTTCCAATACTTAGCCACCTGGTGACCTGTTTTTTTATCTCGTTCATATCCTGCCACATATATATCTACATCAGATACATACATAGAATATGCAACAGCATCTGTTGTACCATCAGTCAAATATACCGGGATTCCATCCTTCCAGTATTTTGCAACAAGATTTCCATTGCTGTTTACTTCGGCACCGGCCAGATAGACAACCTTAGGGGTAATAATCTCTTCAACTTCACTTTTTTTATCGCAACTCATCAAGGTGAATGAGCAAACAAAAAGCAAAACCATTCCTTTATACAAATTATTCATAATCAAATAAATACTGGTTAATTAAATAAGAATCATGAAATAAATAAAATCCGGTCTATTTCCAGCTATCTGTTCTGAAAGGCGAGGCTGGTAACTTTTCTTTGTTACAAAGATTCGGCATGGCTGCTTCATCCCAGGCAAAGCGGACTGCAACAGGATTGAGAACATCTTCAGAACTCACCAAGACTTTATTCCCCCTGATGACAGCTTTAGCAACAACAAACTTTTTATCAGCTCCCGCTATTGTAAACCAATTTAATGCTTGTCCGTCGGCACTGATTAAGCCACTACCTTCATGCGTAAATTCGAGTTCAATGTTATTCTTTTTGATTTTCATTTTGGAATATAAGGGCCCGGAGAAAACAATTTGTTTTCCATAATCTTTTGCCAGTGCCCAAAGTGATAAGCGTCGCCCGACTTCCCATTTATAACTTGGATGTATGTTGTTCAAATCGTCCACCAAATCGGTAGTCACTACCATACCTGTTTTTGGAATATCGAGACATTTGGCCTGCGCTTCCCAGTAATAAGGCAATAAATCAGTACCATGCTGAAGTTTGTCTTTTCGTTTGCTGTAATGATAGGAAGCAATTTGCACAAAATAAAAGGGCATTTTATTATCATTCCAGCGTCCGCGCCAGGTATCAAGCAGTAATTTAGTTTTAGCCGCAAAAGTCGTTGTATCATGGATCATCAGGTTCGATTCACCCTGATACCAAAGTATGCCTTTAATCGTATAAGGTATTATTGGCTCAATCATTCCTTCGAACATTTTACCGGGAATGATTCCGTCAATTTTAAAATTTCTTTTCCCCAAAACAGAATCTTTAAACAACGATGATTGTTCATATGCAGTCGGTGGAGTCCATTGTTCTACCCGGGTTCCACCCCACGAACTGGATATAATTCCAATC
>JAQTOL010000194.1 GCA_028748945.1 Paludibacter sp. | reverse complement strand
GTGCTATCATGGTTGGCACATCAAAAGGATTGTACAGTTATGCTCCCGAAACAACCACGCTTTCGCTTTGGCAGGGACTTCCGTCTGATATTGCCTGCATTTCGTTGACGAAAGATTCGCGAAACCGGATTTGGCTAAGCAGTTGGAATCATGGGCTATTTTGTATTGAAAATAAAAAGATTCGAAAATACGATTTGAAGAATGTGTATTTTCTGCAAATTTACGAGTCGCCCACCGGACAACTTTTTATGATAACAGCTAATGAAGGATTTGGTACTTTTAATCCTGAAACGGGTCAGTATCAACGCATCTCAATAACTAAGAAAGATAATCAGTTAAATACTGTATTCCAGTTGATCAGTTTTGGCTCTCAAACCTTTTTGGGAAGAGGAAATGATGGATTGTTTATCTACGATTACAAACAGAATAAATTGAGCCGACCTCAAACGGATCCTTTGCGAAATGGAAACCAGCAATTCAATTGTATTTTTCAGGATCAGCGGGGCATTACGTGGATTGGTACGCAAGACGGATTAAGTGCATGGCTGCCGGCAAGGCGTGAATTTCATACATTTTATACCGATAATGGTCTGGTAAATAATTCCATAAAAAGTGTTTTGGAAGATAAACAGGGAATGATTTGGGTTACAACTTCCGGTGGTGTTTCCCGTATCAGTGTGACGGATAAAGGTAAAAAACTTCATTTCTCAATTGCCAATTTCAATCATTTCGATGGGGTAATTGGCAATGAATTTACGGCCAATGCCATTTACGCCACAAGCCGTGGATTGCTGTTGATGGGCGGCATTAGTGGATTCAATGTGATTGACATTTACAAACCCTGGGTCTTTAAACGGTTGCAAAAACCCTTGTTTACAAACTTTCTGCTTTCGGGGACAAACGTGAAACCGGACGAATCGTACGATGGTAATACGATTTTGAAGCAGTCAATTACTACTACCTCGCAAATTGAACTCAAGCACAATCAGAATTTCATTGGTATTGAATTTTCATCGCTCAATTATGTGAACCCCACGCAAACTTATTACCGCTATCGGTTGGAAGGCGTTGACGACGACTGGCGTGAGATTGTGGCTCAGAATGGTACCGGTAATGCCACCTATACCAATCTGGCTCCGGGCACTTACGTTTTTGAGGTTAAGGCAGCCAACAATAGCAAAGAGTGGACGGCCGAAAATGCCACTATCACCATCGTTGTGAAAGCACCGTTTTGGAAAACACCGCTGGCTTATTTCCTGTATATGACCATTCTGTTGCTTTTGATTTATCTTTCATTGATAAATTATAAACGTTGGACGCATCAACGATTAATCCGAAAAAACGATGAGAAACTGAATCAAATGAAGTTTAGTTTCTTCACCAACGTGAGCCACGAGTTTCGCACTCCACTGACTTTGATTCTTACACCATTGGAATCGGTTTTGAATGAAATTAACGATACGGCACTTGAACCAAGAATACGACTGATTTATCGACATGCCCGCGATTTGCAGAATTTGGTAAATCAATTGCTGGATTTCAGACGGTTGGAAATAAGCGGTGAAAAACTAAGTCTGACTTTTGGCGACATGGTGGAATTTGTGCGGCAGTTCGAAGATTTGTTTGGAAAATTAGCCGAGGAGAAAAAGATAGAATTTTCTATCGTTGCCGATCAGCCGGAAATGTATATGTATTTTGATAATGACAAATTATACAAGATAATCAATAACTTACTGTCGAATTCTTTTAAATTTACTCCTCCGGGCGGATCTATCGCAGTACAACTTTCGCACACGTTTGATGTGCAGAATAGGGGTCTAATTCGGTTGGGCGTAGTTGATTCCGGGGTAGGAATTTCCGAAAACGATTTGCCAAACGTGTTCAACCGTTTCTTTCAATCGCCCGGCACACAGGGTGGAAGCGGCATTGGATTACATTTGGTAAAAGAGTATGTGAAGCTGCATTCGGGTGAAATAACGGTGGAGAGCCAACCAAATATCAAGACAGTTTTCACGGTTACAATTCAAGATAATTTGACTCCCGAAAAATCAGAAACGGAAGCTCATGTATCTTTGCCGGAAGTCCTTACAGGAGAAGATACAGCGACTGAAGCAATCCCAAAACAGCGACTTTTGGTGGTGGAAGATAACGAAGATCTACGGGGTTTCCTCGTTGCCGAATTGTCCAGAAAGTACGAAATAATTGAAGCGGCCGATGGACAAACCGGACTAGAGATGGCACAGTCTATGTCACCCGATTTGATTGTCAGCGATGTGTTGATGCCCAAAATGGACGGACTGGAACTGTGCAAACGTATCAAGTCGAATTTGCACACCTCACACATTCCGGTCATTTTGCTCACCGCACGTTCGTCCGAAGAACACAAACTATCCGGCTATCAATCGGGTGCTGATGAATATTTGTCGAAGCCGTTCAATCTGGATATTCTGTTGCTCAGAATCGAAAAATTGATTGAACAGCAAAACCGCCGCAAAGAGAAATTCTCACAGAAAATAGAGGTGAACCCGAAGGAAATCACCATCACTTCTATCGATGAACAATTAATACAAAAGGCATTGGTCTGCATCGAGCAAAACATGGATAATCCCGATTATTCCGTTCAGCAATTCAGTCAGGATATGGGAATGGATCGCACTGTGTTGTACAAAAAGTTGCAATCCATTACCGGACTTGCACCATCAGACTTTTTACGTTCCATCCGACTAAAACGCGCTGCGCAATTTTTAATTCAAGGACAATATCCAGTAGCCGAGGTGGCTGAAAAAGTTGGATTTAATACACCTAAGTATTTTTCCAAATACTTTAAAGAAGCTTTTGGTGTGACGCCATCGCAATATGCACAGTATGGAAAGAAGCCAGAAGAATGACGTTATAAACAACGACATATACCAAAGAAAACAACAAAACGTACCCATTGATTTGATTTGATAAGAATATCTTTGCTTATAAATTTTTAAAAATTATAAAGGCAATGAAAAACGCATCAATGAGAAGAAAATTCGTGAGTACTGTGCTGTTGGGATTATTCTTCTTATCTTCTTTATCATCCCAGAATTATCAAAAAACCACTACCGGTGTAAAAACCAAACTCCAGTCGATGGACGTAGAAGTCCAGTTCTTTAGCCCTACAATCGTCCGGGTTATGAAGTCGCCTGAAGGAGTCGCTTTCAAAAAGGAAAGTCTTTCTGTTATCAAAACACCACAAAAGACTGATTTTACAGTAAACAAACAAGGAGATGTCGTTTCGATGAAGAGCGACAAAGTGGAAGTAGACCTCAACTTGACCACCGGAAAGGTAACCTATTCTGACTTGAAAGGAAACGTATTGTTTACCGAAAAAGACTACGGAACACAATTCACACCAACTCTTGATGTAAAAAAAGAATCTTTCACGGTTCGTCAAGCCTTTTTGTTGGACAAAGACGAAGCCATTTACGGGCTTGGTCAGCAACAAAACGGAAGGTTGAACCAACGTGGACAGAAGTTGTTTCTGCAAAACGACAATATGAAAATCTGTATTCCTTATTTCTTATCAATCAAAGGATACGGTATTTTTTGGGACAATTACGCTCCCACCACTTTCATCGATAATGTTCAGGAAACCTCTTTCGAATCGTTGGGCAATTGCTCCGATTACTATTTTATGTATGGTGGAAATGCCGATGGCGTGGTTGCCCAAATGCGCGACCTGACTGGACAATCGCCTATGTTGCCATTGTGGGCTTATGGTTATTTTCAATCTAAGGAACGTTACAAAAACCAGGAAGAAATTGTAAGTGTGGTTGAAAAATACCGTGCGCTAAAAGTTCCTCTTGATGGAATTATTCAGGACTGGCGTTACTGGGGAAATGACAGTAACTGGAATGCGATGAGTTTCGACAAAACAACTTATCCTGATCCGCAAGGCATGGTGGATGAAATTCACAACTTGAAAGCTCACCTGATGATAGTGGCCTGGCCCGGCTTTGGTCCGCAAACCAAACAATACAAGGAGTTGAATGACAAGAAAATGATGATTAATTTCGACACCTGGCCTCCAAAATCGGGAACAAAACCTTACGATCCATACAATCCCGTTGCCCGCGACATTTATTGGAATTACCTGAACAATGGAGTTTTCTCGTTCAATACAGATGGTTGGTGGCTGGATTCGTCCGAACCGGATCATATCAACGTAAAAGATGCAGACTTTGACCAACCAACTTATCTTGGTTCGTATCGCTCTGTTATAAATGCATACCCATTGGAACATATCAGAGGTGTTTATGAGCATCAACGCACCACCACTTCCGGTAAACGTGTGTGCATTCTTACCCGTTCAGCTTTTGCCGGACAGCAACGTTTCGCAGCCAATTCATGGTCGGGCGATATTGTGTCGAGTTGGAAAACCCTGCAAAAACAAATTCCAGCCGGTCTGAACTTTACACTAACCGGAATTCCTTACTGGAATGCTGATATTGGAGGATTTTTCTTGTGGAAACAAGGCGGAGAAAACGCATTGAAAGAAAAAACCTATCACGAACTTTACATTCGTTGGTTGCAATTCGGAACATTTACACCCATGATGCGCTCGCACGGAACAGATGCTCCCCGCGAAATTTATCAGTTCGGCAAACGTGGCGATTGGTCGTTTGATGCCATCGAAAAATACATAAATTTACGCTATCAGTTGTTGCCTTATCTTTATTCAACCGCATGGAATGTTTCCAATCATTCGGGAAGTATTATGCGTGCTTTATTTATGGATTTTGCTGCCGATAAAAAAACACAGGACATAAACAATGAGTATTTGTTCGGAAGTTCCATTTTGGTTGTTCCTGTTACAGATGCTATGTACGTAAGCAAAAAAGAGGGCAAAACCGTTGAAGATTTCAGCACGGCAAAAATTCAGAAAGTTTATTTGCCAAAAGGCTCTGAATGGTACGATTTCTGGACAGGAGAAAAACTACAAGGTGGCCAGGAAGTTGAAAAAGCAGCACCCATTGACATTATTCCACTTTATGTAAAAGCCGGTTCTATTTTGCCCTGGGGTCAAAAAGTTCAATATGCTGCTGAGAAAAATTGGGACAAACTGGAAATTCGTATTTATCCGGGAGCTAATGGCGAATTTACTTTATACGAAGATGAAAACGACAATTACAATTACGAAAAAGGCTTGTATTCTACCATTACTATGAAATGGGACGATCAATCACAAACCCTGACTATTGGAGAGCGAAAAGGTAGTTTCAAAGGTATGCTTAAGAACCGGACATTCAACATTGTACTCGTCGGTTCACAAAACGGAATCGGAGTAAATACAACGGTTAAATTTACTAAAACGGTAAAATACAAAAGCAAAACAAAATCTTTAAATTTATAAATTAATCTCTATTTATACTAATCAATTAAATCACAATCAAATGAAAACAACAACTCTTTTTGGAATTGCACTTGCAATTAGTTCTTTTTTTAGTGTTAAAGCTCAAACAGACATGACGAGCCTGATAACAAATTCCAGTTTTGAAACAGGTGATCTTACAGGTTGGACCTGGACTGGAACAAGTGGCTATGCATGGTTAGGACCGAATACTGACGGTGACGCCACTAAAGATGGCACATATATATGTGGTATCTGGAATGCATCTATTGGTGATGCAGAATGCTCGCAAGCTCTTACCGGTTTGACAAATGGTTTTTACAAGGTTACATCACTTGCAACAGTAAGCACCAATCGTTTAACTACTCAACGATTATTTGCCACCTCAGGTACCACCACTAAATCTACACTTTACGGAGCTAGTGACAACCCTGCATATACACCAGCTAACCTTTCAATTCTTGGTGCAACCGAAACCTATTCATTTGGCGGATATGCGGAATCAACGGCTGAAAACGGTCCATTTAAAAAAATTTCTGTAGTTACGCAGGTAACCGATGGAAATCTGACTTTGGGTTTCCGATTAAATGGAAAAGGAAGTGCATTGGGATATGATTTTTCGTACTCACCAAACGCAGATGCAGGTTTCTTTAAATTTGATGGCTTTACATTGACCGAAGTATCAACTGCAGCAACACTTGACAATATAACTTTAAGTAGTGGATATATAACTCCTGCTTTTAACTCTTCAACAACTACTTATACTGCAATATTACCAGTAGGAACTACTTCGGTAACTCCTACCGCTGTAGTATCGGTTGATGGAGAAATTGTATCAGGAAATGATGCAGTTGATGTTTCAAGCGGCTCAGGCAGTTCTTCTATTTTGGTAACAGCTCTTGACGGAACTACAACTAACACTTACACAATCAATTACACTGTTTTATCGCTTTCGGATGATGCTACTTTG
>JAQTOL010000193.1 GCA_028748945.1 Paludibacter sp. | reverse complement strand
TGGACAGACGACCAAGCATCTAAGATCCGCGAAATCATTGGAGCGGGATTCAAAGTGGAGGGTGACCTTCGCTCAGAGGTACAAACGAACATCAAACGTTTGATGGATATCGGTTGCTACCGCGGTATTCGCCACCGTATCGGTCTTCCATTGAGAGGTCAGAGTACGAAGAATAACGCCCGTACACGTAAAGGTAAAAAGAAAACAGTTGCTAACAAGAAAAAGGCAACTAAATAACGTTATTAACTGTTTGCGAATTTTAGAAAAAGCAAAATAATTATCAATTAATATGGCAAAGAAAACAGTTGCAGCCAAAAAAAGAGTCGTAAAAGTAGACGGTGTAGGTCAATTGCACGTACATTCTTCTTTTAATAACATCATTGTTACACTTGCAAATGGAAGTGGTCAGGTTATTTCCTGGTCATCAGCCGGTAAGATGGGATTCCGCGGCTCAAAGAAAAACACTCCCTATGCTGCCCAGATGGCTGCTCAGGATTGTTCAAAAGTTGCATTAGATTTAGGTTTGAAAAAAGTAAAAGCCTACGTGAAAGGACCGGGAAATGGTCGTGAATCAGCTATTCGTACCATACACGGTGCCGGTATCGAAGTAACCGAAATAGTTGACGTTACACCATTACCACACAATGGTTGTCGTCCTCCAAAAAGGAGAAGAGTATAAATTCGAAATCGGGTTTCCCGGCAGTCGAATGGGTGAAGTTAAGAAAAAGATTGCATTCAAACCTCTCAGCAATCGCGGCTGTTTTAAGTTCGACCAATTTGTGCACGTGGAATATATAATCAATTTTAAACAAAAAAAATAGAAATGGCAAGATATATTGGACCAAAGTCAAGAATAGCCCGTAAATTCGGGGAAGCTATTTTCGGACCAGATAAAGTGTTGGCTAAAAAGAATTATCCACCCGGACAACATGGTCAGGGTCGTCGTAAAAAAACGTCGGAATACGGTATTCAATTACGCGAAAAACAAAAAGCAAAATATACTTACGGCGTGTTGGAGAAACAATTCCGTAATATGTACGAAAAAGCGCACAGCACCAAGGGTGTTACCGGTGAAGTATTATTACAATTACTGGAATCACGCCTGGATAACCTGGTATTTCGTTTAGGATTCGCTCCTACACGTTCAGGTGCCCGTCAGTTGGTAAGTCATAAGCACATTACCGTTGATGGAAGAGTTGTGAACATTGCCTCTTATCATACCCGTCCGGGTCAGGTAATTGCTGTACGTGAAAAAAATAAATCTATGGAAGTGATTAATGCTTCATTGGAAGGATTTAACCATAGTAAATACCCTTGGATTGAATGGAATGCATCAACTATGTCAGGAACTTATTTACACATTCCTGAACGTGAAGATATTCCTGAAAATATCAAAGAGCAGTTAATCGTTGAGTTGTATTCTAAATAAAAAGTGAATCCATGGCTATATTAGCATTTCAAAAACCCGAAAAGGTAATCATGTTGGAAGCCGACGCATTTCAAGGTAAATTTGAATTTCGTCCGTTGGAACCAGGTTATGGTATTACTGTAGGTAATGCATTACGCCGTATCCTCTTGTCTTCACTCGAAGGTTTCGCCATCACTTCTATCAAAATAGAAGGAATCGATCATGAGTATTCAACTATTCCGGGAGTGATTGATGATGTTACAAGCATCATCCTGAATTTGAAACAAGTACGTTTCAAACAAATCGTAGAAGATATTGAAAACGAAAAGGTTACCATTAATGTTTCGGGTACATCTTCTTTTAAAGCCGGCGATATAGGTAAATATTTTACCGGTTTTGAAGTATTGAATCCAAAATTGGTAATCTGTCAGCTTGATCCTTCTGCCAGTTTCCAGATAGATATTACCGTTAATAAAGGTCGCGGATATGTTCCGTCGGAAGATAATAAACCAGCCAATGCCGAAATTGGGGTTATTCCGATTGATTCTATCTTTACACCTATCCGTAACGTGAAGTATTCAATTGAAAACTACCGTGTGGAACAAGTGACTAATTACGAGAAATTAGTAATTGAAATCAGCACCGATGGTTCAATACATCCGAAAGATGCTCTGAAAGAAGCTGCTAAAATTCTGATTCATCACTTTATGTTGTTCTCTGACGAAAAGATTTCGCTGGAAGTAACCGAAGGTGAAGGAGGAGATGAATTTGACGAAGAAATCCTGCATATGCGTCAATTGCTGAAAACAAAACTGACTGACCTCGAACTTTCGGTTCGTGCTCTCAATTGTTTGAAAGCTGCTGATGTGGATACATTGGGTCAATTGGCCGGATACCACCGTCATGATTTATTGAAGTTCCGTAACTTCGGTAAAAAATCGCTCACCGAGTTAGAAGAGAAATTAGAAAGCCTGAATCTGTCCTTCGGTATGGACATTGCCAAATATAAATTAGATAAAGAGTAAAGAGATGAGACATAATAAAAAATTTAACCACTTAGGCCGTCAAACGGCTCATAGAAAGGCAATGTTGTCCAATATGGCTTCTTCTCTTATTCAACATAAGAGAATTGCTACTACCTTGGCTAAAGCTAAAGCCTTGCAGGTGTATGTAGAACCGCTTTTGACCAAATCGAAAGAAGATACCACACACTCGCGTCGTACCGTATTCAGTCACTTGCAAAACAAAGAAATGGTTACCGAACTGTTTCAAAACGTTGCCGTGAAGATTGCCAACCGTCCCGGAGGTTATACCCGTATTTTACGTACCGGTTTCCGTTTGGGTGATAACGCAGAAATGTGTATTATCGAACTGGTTGACTACAACGAAAACATGTTGAAAGAAAAAGCTGTTAAGAAAGCTGCCCGTACACGTCGTGCCGGTACTGCCAAGAAAGCTGAAACTGTAGCTCCTGCTGCTGCTCCTGTAGCTGCTGCACCTGCAGTTGCTGTTGAAGAACCGGCAGAAGTTGAAGCGCCTGTAGTTACTGAAGAAGAAACTCCTGTTGCTGAATAATTCAAAATCAAAAAATCAATTTTTTTGAAAAAAGGAATAAACGAAAGTTTGTTCCTTTTTTTTATACGCCGGGCATGGGGCGGGTATATCCAACGATTCAAATCCGTTATTTGGGGGCTATATAGGAGATAATCAAATATATAATTGACAAAAGAATCGGATTAAGTACCCTGATTTTCATCCAACCGTTTTTCCGGTTTCAAAGATGCGCAACTTTGAGTACGAAGATGCGGAACTCCAGTACGGAAGATGCGCATCGCTGATCACGTAGATGCGCATCGACAAATACCAGGAATTAATCATTTAGCTCCAGAGATAATTTGATGAGAACTACGACTTCTACTGAAAGTCATGCACAGAATAAATTAAAATAAAAATTTCGATGAAAAAGGCAGTATTACCGGAAAGTAATACTGCCTTTTTTTAGTTCTATTCGTTTTATTTTTATAAAAGTTGGTGGTTCGTTAAATAATGATTATTTTTGAGGCACTAATGCACGGTGTTGCAAGTTTGCCTCCTTTCCAATACTAACTTTCCAAAATGTTCTTAGCCATGAAACAAATCATATTGTTTTTCATGCTTTTGTTTGTTGTTTTCAGCCTTTCGGCTTACGATTATCAGACGGTTTATTCGCACCGGACGGCTTTATATGCCGATTCCCAAGGTGCAATAAAAAGTATGCGCATTGATTCTGTGAAGTTCGATGTTGATTCAATTCTTTATCCGTTAAAGAATATTCAGCAGTTAGATGTAGACTGTTCTACTCCTTACGGAGCATCGTGGTTGGGTAGTAAAATAATTATCAATAAACAATGGAATTATTTTCTGAATGAAAATGCCGATACTATAAAAATTAAAACCGATGCAAAACTCAATGAAACCTGGACGGTATATCGAAAAACGGACACGGAAATTTGGGCAACAGTGACCAAAGTGGAATTGCTTACATTCTTAGGGTTGACTGATTCTGTAAAAACTATTGTTTTTACGGAGGCGTAACTACTTCATCAGAAGTTCCGGTAAAAATTAAAAATACGGGCTTTACTGATTTTGATGGGAAAACAATATTGTTGAGTAAAAAATTCGGGTTGCTCAGTACTTTTAGTTTTTTTGTACTTCCACGCCAGAATGATATCAAGCCATATTTTACAGGTTCGTGGGATGGATATAATTTAGTTGGCCTGACCAATCCAAACGTTGGAGTACAAAATTTGACATGGTTTGATGTATATGACTTTCAGCCCGGGGACGAAATACACACTTTGTTTACAAAATACTATATTTATGATGGTAGTCTTACGACAAAAACCATTACGAAGTATTTAGAAAGAGAAAATCTTACCGATACTATCAAGTATTTATTAGAAAATAAAAAAGAAGTCATTTACCAATATGAGGATAGCATTTTTCCTCCCAGATATTTTCAGGATACGACTAGAAGTATAATTCTTAAATCATATGGATCTGCAGGTTTCGATAAACTGCCGGGAGTTCCAATTTTGGAAGGTGACAACCGTTCTGCTTACACGATGGGAATGAAGAATGACGAAAAATACGAAGATTCTTATTTATATGATGAATTTAATAATGGTTGCTGGAAACTTCAGACAACAAACTCATTATACACTAGAAACTATATAAAAGGCCTTGGTGGACCTTATGGAAAGCCGTATATACTTATCGATATTGAAGAAAATGTTATTGATCATCGTGTCGATTTGGTTTATTACAAAAAAGGCTCAAAAACATGGGGTACGCCACTCGTTATTTCAGGAATAGACCTACCAGAAGTTAAACCGGATATCGCTGTGTATCCTAACCCTGCCACCGATAAAATTTCAATCAGTTCTGACTTCCTTTCCGAACCTTGTATCTTTGAAATGATGGATGTGCGGGGAATTGTCATTCTACGAACCGAAGTGGATGCGATCCGGAACTCGGTCAATCTAAGCAACTTTAGCAAGGGCTTGTATCTGTACCGGTTGTTGGATAAAGGGAAATTGTTGAAGACCGGAAAAATTGTAAAGTATTAAATCTAAATTAACTATAAAATACAATATTATGAAACGCATGTTGATTTTACTTTTTCAAATCTACTTCGTCAGCACTTGTTTGTGGGCTTATGATTACCAAACGGTTTATTCGCACCGGACGGCTTTATTTGAAAATGAATCAAAACAAATTGTTGGGTTTAAGACTGATTCTGTGCAGTTTGATGGAGATTCAATCTTTTCCCCGTTTAAGAATATTCAGGACAAAGGCAATAACTGTTTTACACCCGAAGGAGCTTCGTGGCTGGGTGATAAAATAATTGTCAATGCGCATTGGAATTATTATTTAAACGAGAAAAATGATACCATTAAAATTAAAACGGATGCGAAACTAAATGAAACCTGGACGGTTTATAAACGTTCCGATATTACTGTTACAGGCACCATTGAGAAGCAGGAGATACAAACTATTTTAGGACTGACTGATTCTGTCAAAACAATTGTCTTTCATGTTTATGATATGAAAATGAGTCCGCTGCCCAATAAATTGGATGGCAAAACGATACAATTGAGTAAAAACTACGGACTGATTCAAACCTATAATTTCCTGATTTTTCCCGATTACGAAACCTATTCTTTCCTTAGTCAGAAACTGGAAATATTTACCTTGGCCGGTCTAACAAATCCGAATATAGGTGTTCAAAACCTGAAATGGTTTGATGTGTATGATTTTCAGGTGGGTGATGAAATACATGTGTTGAATGAAAACTCACTGTATTTTAGTACTCCTGTTCCGTATTATTTTATCTCCACTCAAACAAGAGACATACTGAAATATATCAGTAGGGAGAATTATTCCGATTCAATAATTTATCAGGTAGATCGTTCTCAGAATATAGTGTCTTTACTACAAGACAATATTCGTTGGGTTAAATACTCACACGATACGATTCGTTCGGTTATTCGTAAAAACGAAGCTTTTGATAAAATTCCGTCTTCGCCGGTTGAAGGTGCGTACACTTTATTTGCTTATTTCATGCGTTTAGGTGAGATAATTTCTAAAATTGAACCCAATGCTGATAAACAACCTATGAAGGCAAGTGACTCATGTTGGTCATTTCAGCCATGGGATGGTTGTTCCCCTGAATACATGTATATGAAAGGGTTAGGTGGTCCTTATTCCGAATGCTGGGGTATGATGGGTGACAGACTAAAAACCGAATTGGTTTATTACAAAAAAGGATCAGACAGTTGGGGAACGCCCTTTAAGTCAACGATAAATACGGGTTATAAACCCTTGTTAACTAAAAATAACCAATGGAATGTGCTCCATTCAAGTTGCTGCCCGGATATATATAAATATAACCTGACTGAAGTAATG
>JAQTOL010000192.1 GCA_028748945.1 Paludibacter sp. | reverse complement strand
GTTAAAAATAGTGAACTAAAGAATTAAACCCTGTAAAATCTAATGTATAAAAAATACAGCTAAACAAGTAATATTGGCTTTTATGGAGCATTTCGACTAAAAATACACTTTCAATAATTCAGAATGTATTATTGTACACTTTTAAGACCCAATGATGCGAAATGATTTTGTTTAACCTAATCATCCTTTTTTTTGAATTGATTTTCCTCTTCAATCACGAACTATTATATTATTTTTACCAATTGAAAAACAGGCTGAATCCACATAGTATATTTTAGTAATACTTTGTACCCTGTTAGTCATTCTTTGTAATCATTTAAAAATATCCTGCGTTGAAAAAGACTATTACAAATTTAAGAAAAAGCTTACTTCTACCGGCATCCCTTCTTTTATTCGCTCTGCATGCGATTGGTTCGGGTGACGGACTGAAAAACCTGAATGATAAAAAAATAATCGGTACGAAAGCAGTTACTTACGAAGGTTTTGAAATGACAAAAGAAGGAGCCTGGTGCTGGTTTGCCGATCCGCGTTCGCTGCATTATGAAAATACCGGGGGAACCATTAACAGTACTTATATCGGATACATTGATGTGCATGGAAATATAAAAGCTACTCAACAAAATTTCCTGACCGGCAAAAACAATGAAGTGTTGATACGTTCGTATTTTCAGCCTGACGATCATGATAGCCCTTCCTTTCTGGTTTTGCCCGATGAAAGGATTATGATTTTATATTCAAGACATACCGATGAGCCCTGTTTCTATTACCGCATTTCAAAAAAACCGGGTGATATTACAGCGTTGGGCGAAGAAAAGAAAATTGTAACTGCAAATAACACGACATATCCTTCACCCTTTATTCTGTCCGACGATCCTGCCCATTTTTATCTTTGCTGGCGGGGGATAAACTGGCATCCCACCATTGCAAAATTAGATATTCCGGATGTGCATGACAATACAAACATCGTGTGGGGACCTTATCAAATGGTTCAGTCAACCGCCGCCCGTCCCTATTGCAAATATTCTTCCAACGGAAAAGATAAAATCTATCTTACTTATACCCTTGGTCATCCCGATAATGAAAATCCGAACTGGGTGTATTTTAATTATGTGGATATAAATTCGCTGCAGCTGAAAGATATTAGCGGGAATGTACTTTCTACTATTGCCAACGGTGTTCATAATATCAGTGCCACCACTGCTTACCTCACAGCTCATCCCAATGCGGTAGTGGATAATCCTTCCTTGCGCGATTGGGTATGGCAAACTACGCTGGATAAAGATGGTCTGCCGGTCATTGCACTCGTGCAGATAAGTGCAGACAAAACCGTTCATAACTATTATTATGCTAAATGGACAGGAACAAGCTGGCGAAAAACTTTTCTGGCAAATGGTGGAGGACATTTTCACCAGACTCCCGGACTGGAATTATGTTACAGTGGCGGAATGGCTTTGGACGACAGCCATCCGGAAATAGTATATTGTTCGGTACCGGTCAGCGGTACTTCGGGCACTGTGTATGAAATAATGAAATACACTATGGCTACAGATGGAACCATCGCTTCTACGGAACAAATAACTTTCAATTCTACACTGAACAATGTGCGTCCGTTTATTGTGAGTAATTCGGTTCATACAGCCTTACGGCTTACCTGGATGCATGGAAACTATTATGACTGGATTGTAAGTTCATCACAACCAAAGGGATTCTCAACAGCGGTACATTGCGATTATGTGTTACCTGCAGATAGTATCAATCTGGCAAATGGATTGCTTGTTAATGAGAATTTTAGCGGAACAGTTACCGGCACTGCGCATACTTCCTTTGGAGCACTGGTTTCCACTAAAGACACTTATGCTACACTTGGCGCTCAAAGTTCACCTGCCTTCTCGGTTTCACTTTCACCTTATATTTATGAGGGAGCTTACAGTGGAACCATTTTCCAAATGGGTAACCTGACTTACGGTCTGGACGGTTCTACTTTAAAACCTTATATAACCATTGGAAATGCAACTTATACCAGCAATAATTTACTGGGGACTTCGGATGTCTGGCAAACCGAAGCACGCGGGACAGGTGGGGTCTGGTGGACTCCAACGAAGCTGAAATACTTTAACCTGACAATAAGCTATGAAAACGACGAATTGAAAATTTACAGAAACGGACTGATTGATCAGGTGATTGCAGCTCCGGGCTTAACATTAAGTGATGTGAAAATCGGTGGATTCGTTGGGTGGGTGAAAGATAGCCGGATTTATAATCGTGCACTTACCCAGGGCGAAGTAAAGCAACTTAGTGATATCACTTTGTCATATACTCTTAATGCAAATCTGCTAACCGGAATAGAACTGGAAGCCCTCACGATTCCTTCGTTTATTTCCACCGATGTAGTTTTGCCCTCACTTACTGCTTCGGGTATTCCGATTACATGGTCATCCGACCATACGGGAGTTATTTCAAACACAGGTTTGGTTACACTTCCTCAATCGGAAACTCAGGTTCAGCTTACGGCAACAATTAATGCAGCGTCGAAAACTTTTTATGAGACTGTTTATCCCAGGGATATCAGCAAAAATAAACGGATCGAGTACCGGTTTGATGCATCCGACAGGTATTCAGCCAATGGTCTGAGTTATTTGCAGGATAAATCAGGCAATGGAAACGATGCAATTATTTACGGAAGTGCCAATGTAAATGGAACGCTCGATTTAACTGCCAATACAGCAGCCGGTTTCAGTACCAACGGATATGCCACGGCACCAAATGGAATTATAAATAATCTGAGAAGTTGTACTTTTCTGGCTAAACTGAATCCTGCTGGTTTATCAGGTGCTCCACGCATATTCGATTTCGGCTCGGCCAGTTCTAACAGCATTTTTCTGAGAACCAATGTTTTTACGGCAGGTTACAAATACAACGGTGGCAGTACCATTTTAATTAATTCGTCAACTAATCTTACAGCCGGGCAGGAAGTGAAGGTAGCCATGACATATGATGCGAAAACCAAAACCACAAAGATTTACCTCAACGGTGTTCAGACTGCAACAAGTACAGCCATAACTTACGAACCCTGTCAGTTAACTAATATAGGTGCGGATACACGGAATTATATCGGTCGGACACAATGGTGGGACTCTTCCGTAGCGTCGTCCAATATAGATTTTAATGGAACTATTGATGATTTTTTTTTATATGATATAGCCCTGACTCCTGCCGAAATTGCTCAGGTCCAATCAAATCAGAATACAGGTTTAAATACCTTGGAGCAGACTGCTTTTTCTATTTATCCCAATCCTGCAGGAAAGAATACCGGCTTTACAATTAATTCCGGAATTGCAACAAGCGAACTGATTCATTCAAAGCTTGAAATTATCAATTCACTTGGACAAAAAGTTCAGGAAACCTATCCCACTACTTCTTCTATCTTAGTAAATGGATTAATAAGCTCTGGCATTTATCTCGTTCGGCTTACTTTGTCTACAAACAAAATTTATACTGCTAAATTAATGCTTGATTAAATTTTAAGCCTGAATGTATATTTTGTTGTAATTTATTGAGTTTATAATCAATCTATTTTGATTTTTTCCAATCAATATTTTGTCTTTTCGCACTCATTCCACCCATATTCTGCCACAATCCATCGAAAAGCAGCAGCTTTTGTTCTTTTTTCTGCAGAAATCCGTCGGAAAGCAGCAGGTTTTGTACCTTTTCCTATTGAAATCCGTCGGAAAGCAGTAGCTTTTGTATCTTTTCCTATTGAAATCCGTCGGAAAGCAGCAGGTTTTGTATCTTTTCCTGCAGAAATTCGTCGGAAAGCAGCAGCTTTTGTATCTTTTCGTGCTGGAATTCGTCGGAAAGTAGCAGCTTTTGTATCTTTTCCTACAGGAATCCGTCGGAAAGCAGCAGGAATCGGTCGGAAAGCAGGAGAAAAGGGCATTTTATATATGGAAAGTCCGTGAGTGTTGCGCAATTCGGAAACATACAGAAAAAAAACCGCCATTCGAATCATCGAATGGCGGTTTCCTTAGCTCTTACCTTTTTGCCTCTAGCTCCTTGTTAAACTCCCAGCGAAGCACGTACCGCTTCAATCTTTTGATTGGCGGCTGCATCGGCTGCATCGTATCCGGCACGGGTTTTCATTTCGCCACGAACTTCGATATAGAATTTTATTTTCGGTTCTGTTCCCGAAGGACGCACGGATATTTTGGTCCCATCTTCGGTAAAGTATTGCAACACATTGGAAGTGGCAGGCATATCAAGGGCACTTACTTCGCCTGTCGATACATTGGTCATTTTCAACGAATCGTAATCTTTGATTAAATGTACTTTTGAACCGGCAATTTCTTTTGGCGGGTTGCTGCGGAAGTTCTTCATCATTTGAATAATTTCTTCAGCTCCCGATTTTCCTTTGCGTACTACCGAAATTCCTTTTTCTTTACCATAGCCGTATTCAATGTAAATGTCCTGTAATAATTCGAACAGGGTTTTTCCATTATCTTTTGCCCAGGCAGTAATTTCGGCCATCATAGCACAGGATGATACGGCATCTTTATCGCGGGCAAATTCTTCGGGCAGAAAACCGTAGCTTTCTTCACCACCGCCAATGTATTGTCTAATGCCTTCGTTTTCGCGAATAACGGCAGCAATCCATTTGAATCCGGTAAAGCAATCGAACATTTCCACATCGTTGCGTTCGGCAATTTGTTTAATGATTTCTGTCGTAACAATGGTTTTCACGATATATTCATTGCCGTGTAATTTGCCCAGTTCTTTCCAACGACGTATTAAATAATAGACAAAAAGCAAAGCGGTTTGGTTTCCGTTTACCAGTATCCATTCGTTTTTATCGTTTTTTACGGCAATTCCAAGGCGATCCGCATCGGGATCGGAAGCCATTACAATGTCAGCATCGGTAGCCATCGCTCTTTTAACGGCCATGTCCAAAGCAGCCGGTTCTTCCGGGTTTGGTGAAATAACCGTAGGAAAATTCCCACTGGTAATATCCTGCTCGGGAACGTTGATAATATTGGTAAAACCAAAAGCACGTAAGGCACGGGGTATCAACCTGACACCTGTGCCGTGTATCGGTGTATAAACGATTTTTAAATCGCTGTTGCGCTGAATGGCATCCGGTGAAAGCGAAAGTGTTTTGATGGCTTCAATAAATGCTGCATCAATTTCTTCGCCAATGCTTTCAATCAATGCCGGATTGCCTTCAAACTTAATCTCATCTATGCTTTTAATTTTAGTTACTTCGGTAATCACGTTTTCATCGTGCGGAGCAATCATTTGTGCACCATCGTCCCAATAGGCTTTGTAACCGTTGTATTCTTTCGGATTGTGCGAGGCGGTAAGAATAATTCCGCTCTGGCAACCCAGTTTGCGGATAGCAAAGGATGCTTCGGGTGTAGGACGCAGATCATCGAATAAATACACTTTAATACCGTTGGCAGAGAAGATATTTGCCGATATTTCGGCAAAGAGCCGGCTGTTATTGCGACAATCGTGACCAATCACCACACTTATTTGTGCTACATTCGGAAATTGTGCTTTCAGGTAATTGCTTAAACCTTGTGTGGCGGCTCCCACCGTGTAAATATTCATGCGGTTGGTTCCCGCACCCATGATGCCACGTAGACCACCGGTTCCAAATTCCAGATCGCGGTAAAAGGATTCTATCAGTTCGGTTTTATCATCAGCATCCAACATACGTTGAATGTCCTTTTTAGTTTCTTCGTTGTAATTCCCATTCAGCCATGTTTGTGCTTTGGCCAGTACTTCTTTTAGTAATGAACTGTCTTCCATATTGTTTGTTTTTTTGAAATACCTATTAAATTTGAACGATAAAAATACTACTTTTTTTTGAATGGAAGAAACGATTTAAAACCTAAACCCAAATTCAAACAGGCATTCAATATTGAAAAAATAACCCCATGCAGGTTTTGTCATGAGGTTATATATTTTAAATTCTAAACTTTTTCTCAGAAATGTGATTCATTCAACAAATCAAAATGTCAATTCAATAAGCAACGAACGGAAAATCCTGCTTTTTTATTGTAGTAAGCTTTTGTTGCAAAAGTATTGTTATTTGGAATTCCCCTGTAATATGCAGGATTTATATCGAGTTGCGTTGAAGTCCATCATTGACCTCTGAAACCAATATCGTCAACTGGAAAAATTCCATCAAAAGACCGACCACCTGCCGGAAGAGCCGTAAATCCGACTTCGTTTGTTGCTCCGGTGTTTGGAGATACCCAATGCACGGTACCGGTTTCTTTTAGCTTACCGCCGGCAACATTATCACCACCCAAAAAAGTTATCAATGTAGTTAATTCGGCATCGGATGGTACATGCCAGCCTATTGGTGCTAACTGATCTCTGTTTAGAGTAAACCAATTATAAAGATGACCATAGATTACTCCATTAGTTGCATTATTAC
>JAQTOL010000191.1 GCA_028748945.1 Paludibacter sp. | reverse complement strand
CCTGCGTTCTGAGCGGTTTGGCTACTATATTGTCTTTTAATTCGAAGGCTTCAATAAATTGTTTTTGTAAGAAATTCCATTGCTTACTGTCGTATTTCAGATTAAACGAATAACTCAGGAAATTATCGACACCTGTATTTTCGTCCAACCGGCGTACCAGATAAGATACTGCATTCAGAAAATGTTCGTTTTTTACAACCGGTGTGTACAATATTATTTGTTTCCCCAGGTTTCGCATCACACGTGGCAGGTGGTTAGCCATACCTTCGAGCATTTCGAAAGTAACCTGTTCCTCCACCTTGTTTTTTTTGCTCAGTAAATAAGCATAACCAATGCTGAAGAAATTATGTGAAGCTACTCCGATTCGCATCACCTTCGCATTTTCAGGTTCTAGTGCCCTGTCCAGAATATGTAAATAATTAGCGTCAACTTCCACTTTAGATCCTAATACCGGATTTTCCCAACCTTTCAGGGATGAAATGATGGATTCCATTTGCAGGTTAGCACCTTTAACCAGTCGCATTTTAAGAGGAACACCTCCTGCAGCAACCCGTTCTTTGGCAAACTGCAAAAGTTCCGTTTGAAAATTCCAAGCATCGGGTAAATAAGCCTGTACTACTATTCCGGCTGAATAATTTTTAAATTGAGGCAGGCTCAACACGGTTTTAAAAACGTCAATAGTCAACTCGGTATCCTTATATTCTTCCATATCGAGATTGACAAACTTGGATTCAGGCTTTCCCTGCTCATCAATATATGGGAAATCGATAGCTTGTTGGTAAATCCGAATCAGACGTTCGCAAAGATCCGCTTTGTTTTGTGCGTAATTAAGTGGATTTATCTGCGCGTAAATTCCGGAAATTTTGATGGAAATGTAATTGATCCGGGGATCTTTCAATGCCTCGAGATAATGACTGTAGCGGTGATTCGCTTCGCCGTCACCCAGAACGACTTCGCCTAAAAGGTTTACATTCTGACCAATATGTTGTTTTCTTCGTTCGCTTAAATGATGATTTAACAGAGATGGTTTCTCGTTTATAATTACTTTCGAAGTATCGGAACGCAATCGTTGTTTGAAAAGTGGTACAGCAATAAAATCGAACAAATAACCAAAGGAGGTGAAGAGACGCAGCATCAGGTTATCCGACTTGCTGAAAAATTCAGGGACACCGTAGCGCTCTATAAGCAATTTCATTCGGCGGGCCAGTATTTTGTTGTCGTGAATTTGGGATGACTCATCCAAAAGCTTGGAAAGAAGCGTTTTGTCATTCGGATTCTGAATTAATATGGCATATTTCTTTTGCTCTTTCAATTCATCTCCTGTAATTTCCTGTTCCGATTTTGAAAGAAAATCTTTTGCCCAATGGAGGACTTCTGTGGTGCTGACTTTTTCCATAAAATGAAATGTTATACTGTTTTATAATTTTAATTACACGATTTAATTAAATAAAAAAAGAGTTGAGTATTTACTATGCTAAAATCATTCAACAATTCTTCGATATGTTATGTAAATAATAACCTGAAATATTGCGCAAGATAACTGAAAAGTGTGAGTTTCGCATAATTATTGATAAAATATTTGAGCTTAATATTGAAGATTTCTTAGTTGTTTATTTTAGACCCTTTTCTTAATTGTTTTGTAATTTAAAGACTGCTTTTTGTTACAGTTTTTATGATGCAGATTTATATTGTTCCCGGATAGTTGGAATTTTATAAGTGAATAAATTTATCCATTCGTTTGCCACTCATTTATGTTATTAATTTATGCGGATATTTGATGAACAAAAATCTTCGTATCTACATATGTTCAAGCTGAAAAATACATTCGCATTTGTCTACCTTTCTGCATTAACTGATTAAACATCAAAATTTATTTTTTACATTTGTATCGTTAATCTGAAATTCAGGAGTTATATGAAAACTGATAATAAAACAGTTAATCAGAAAGGCTTTTTTACGTTGTAAAATAGTTGCATACCAGATATATACGATGTATATACTTTTAGTATACTGATTTCTCTAGACAATGATTTTTTTACTAAAGCATTAATTATATGATTTCTTTTGTAATGTTGACCTGGAATAGAAGACGGTTTATGGAAATGTGCCTTGATTCGTTTTATCAAAATATTTCAGAAAACTGTGTCTATCAATTTCTTTTAATTGATAATGGTTCTGATGATGGTACAGTAGAAGCTTTAAAAAAACGTCAAAGTGATGATAAGAATTTAAAAGTAATATATAATAAAAGAAACAAAGGTCTGAATGAGTATAAAAAGCTTTTAAACAGAAGTAAAGGCGATTATATAATTATCATCGATGATGATGTGATAGAATTTCCGAAAGATTTTGATTTACTAATGGTCAAATATCTCGATAATTTCCCTGATTTTGGATTTCTGGCACTGGATGTTATTCAAAATGAGCATACAAATGGAGGAAAACCGGATCAACAATATTATGTTGATATTGAAAGATATGGCTTAACAATATCTGAAGGACAAACCGGTGGATGGTGTGCAATTCTTCGACGTAAAGAATATGTAAAAATAAAATTTCGATTTAATTTATCCAGATTAAATATGGGTAAAGGTGAGGATGGAAAATTACGTAGGTTGATGCATTCAAAATTGAATCTGAGATCAGGAATAATTAAAAATATAACCTGCTTTCATGCATGCGGTCCGTATTACTCGAATATATATGGCTTTATTGAAAGAGATCTTTTCAAATTTAAAGCAGCCAAATTAAATGCTTTTGTTGATTTATATAATAATTTTAAAATCAAATGATTAATTTTGATTTTTAGCGTTGTGTTTGGTATTTCTATGTTGAATTCATTTTTCAATTATAGTGAATGTAATTCCTTATGTATTATGACATTAATAACAAAATGAAAAGAGCAGGTCGAAATCGGCTTACTGTTTTAATATTTTCCTCTTTTTTATTCGATGTATCTATATCCCTATAGCATTGGATAATTCCAACCACAAAGTAGAAAATGAATGAAAATAATGATTATTGTTCAATGTCTTTGTTCAATTTAACTTTTCGATTGTACTTTTTATTTCATTAAAGCGTTATTCATTTCATACTTTCATAAATATCAGCCAAAATTATTGTTTTTGTGCTACTCACAATTAATCTGTATCTTTGCATGTTAAAATTTATTCTTTTCAGGATCATCAAAACAGAACCCAATGATTGATTATATAAAAGGGGAAATAACTGAACTGACACCAGCGAATGTTGTGCTTGAGAGTGTGGGTGTGGGTTATTTTATTCATATAACTTTGCCAACTTTTACGGTTTTAGGAGGACAAACTTCGGCAAAATTATTTGTCTATGAAGCTATTCGCGAAGATGCCTATATTTTGTATGGTTTTCTTTCTAAAAGTGAACGTCAGCTTTTCTTATTATTGATTTCCGTATCCGGAATCGGAGCCAATACAGCCCGGGTAATTATGTCATCATATACAGCTCAGGAAATTCAGGAAATGATTGCTTCGGGCAATGTAGTGGCTTTGAATGCGATAAAAGGTATCGGAACCAAGACGGCTCAACGAATTATTGTAGATTTGAAAGACAAAATAGTTAAAGGAGTAGGAGGCAGCGAATATCCAAATGTAATCATGAATGCTCAAAATGAGAAGAAAGAAGAAGCGGTTTCAGCCCTGATAATGTTAGGATATGCTTCAGCCGCCTCTCAAAAAACAGTAGACCGGATTTTGAAAGATGAACCGACTCTCAAAGTGGAACAATTGATTAAATTAGCACTGAAAATGATGTAACCGATCATTTCCAATTTGAAAAACCTCAATCAGTAAATCAATTGTCCGGATCCAATCATAAAATTAAATTCCTGAATGCTTTCGGGACAATCAATTAACAAAAGTGCAATGAAGACTTTTGACATTAATTATCTATGATTTTTAGAAAAAAGATATTTCCTGTTATTCTTATCTGTAGTATTATACTCAGTTCTACTTACATGTTTGTAAGTGCTGCTACGCATCCGGCATTTGAAGTTCAAAATGAAGGCGAAAAGGTTGCTCCTACAGATACTAATAAACAGGTACTTCCTCAATTTCCCATTAAAAAATACGAACAGGATACTTACGAAGATCTGAATAAGGTTTATCCCATGGACACTCCTAAGCCCGACAACGTAAAATCCGTGGTGGAATACGATACCAAAACAGGCAATTACATATTACGAACTTTTGTTGGAAATACGGAAATTGCCACGCCTTTTTTGATGACCGATCAGGAATATAAGAATTATTCGGCCAAACAGGAAATGCAACGCTATTGGAGAGATAAAAATGCGAAATCCGAAGTTAATAACGAAGATAAGTTTTCAGTTTCGGACATGAAGTTCAATATAGGTCCGGCAGATAAAGTTTTTGGTCCCGGAGGTGTGCAAATTAAAACGCAGGGTTCGGCTGAATTGATTTTCGGATTTAAGAGTAATTCTATTCAAAACCCTGCACTGACAGAAAGAATGCGGAAATCGAATATTTTCGATTTTAATGAAAAAATTCAACTGAATGTTACCGGATCGGTGGGCGATAAAGTCAACTTCGGACTGAATTACAACACTGAATCAAGCTTCGATTTCGACCAGAAAATGGTGAAACTTGCCTACAAAGGGAAAGAAGATGACATTATAAAAAGCATTGAAGCCGGTAATGTTAGTATGCAACTTAATAGTTCGTTGATAAGCGGAAGTACAGCGTTGTTTGGAATAAAAACCGAAATGCAGTTTGGCAAACTGAATGTGACGGCCATAGCTTCCCAGCAAGAGTCCCAAACGCAAACGGTAAGTTCAAAAGGCGGTGCTCAAACAACGAAATTTGAAGTGAACATTGATAGTTATGACGAAAACAGACATTTCTTTTTAGGGCATTTCTTCAGGGATAATTATGAAGACTGGATGAGCAAGTTACCTAATTTTTCAACCGGAGTTGTAATTGGTGACAGGGTGGAAGTGTGGGTGACTAATAAACGTGGAGTCTATGACCAGGCACGAAATATTGTCGCTTTTATGGATTTAGGTGAGAATCAGGCAAAAAATATTGATAATAGTTACTGGAAACCAAACGGTAGCCAGGTTCCAAGTAATAAATCCAATACACTTTATGATGAAGTGACAGGTCTGGTTGGTTTTAGGGATATCCAAAAAACAAATTCGGTTTTGGCAGATTTTACTTCAACGGCAGGCCTAATTGGTTTCAACGGAGGAGAAGATTACGAAAAAATAGAAAGTGCACGTCGTCTTGACCCTTCCGAATATACGATTAATAAAACATTGGGTATTATTTCTTTGCGTAATGCCCTGAATCCCGATGAAGTATTGGGAGTGGCTTATGAATACAATTATGGCGGACAGGTGTATCAGGTTGGGGAATTCTCAACCGATGCTGTAACAGCACCCAATGCATTGGTAGTAAAATTATTGAAAGGGACTTCACAATCACCCCAGTTAAAGATTTGGGATTTAATGATGAAGAATGTTTATAATTTGGGAGCCATGCAGATTCAACCTGATAATTTTAAATTGAATATTGTCTACCGGAATGATTCGATTGGGACAGATATGCAGTATATTACAGAAGGGAATATTAAAAACCAAATTTTGTTGCAAGCATTAAAACTGGATAGGCTGGATTCAAAAAATAATCCGAACTCCGATGGAAAATTTGATTTTATTGATGGGTATACGGTACTTCCAACTTCGGGGAGAATTATTTTTCCGGTGCTCGAGCCTTTTGGTTCGAATCTCCGAAAAGCCATAGGTGACTCGCTTATAGCCAATAAATATGTGTATCAGGAATTGTATGATTCCACCCTGGTTGTGGCACAAGAATTCAGTGAAAAAAATAAATTTCGTTTAGTTGGAGAATACAAAGCTTCTTCGGGTTCCGAAATCAGATTAAATGCAATGAATGTTCCCCGAGGATCGGTTACTGTTACTGCCGGAGGTGCTACATTAGTTGAGAACGTGGATTATACGGTAGATTATACGATGGGGACTGTTACCATTATAAATCAATCGTTGATAGAATCGGGCACAAAAATAGATGTAAAACTGGAGAACCAGTCGATGTTCAGCATGCAGCGTAAATCGTTGGTTGGAACTCATTTGGAGTATCAGTTCAGTAAAGATTTCAGTTTAGGTGGTACAGTAATGCATCTTTCGGAAATGCCACTTACAACAAAGGTTAATACAGGAAGTGAGCCTATTTCCAATACGATTTGGGGTATGAATACTTCTTGGCGGACAGAATCGCAATGGCTTACCAATATGCTCGATAAATTGCCTTTTGTTAATGCAACCAAACCATCTACCATTGCCCTGAATGCAGAATATGCGCAGTTAATTCCGGGTCACTCCAAAGTGGTTAGTCCATCGGGTTTAGCTTATATTGATGATTTCGAATCG
>JAQTOL010000190.1 GCA_028748945.1 Paludibacter sp. | reverse complement strand
ATCCATTTTCCATCGGGGGAGAAGACAGGATTCTGGTCGTAGCCCATCATGCCAACCGTTTTATTTTCGGTTTTTCCGGTTTCCAGATTATAAAAATAAATATCCGAATTCGTCGAAAGGGCATATTCTTTTCCGGTTTTCTTCCGGCAAGTGTACGCAATCGTTTTCCCATCGGGACTCCAGGCCAGTTGTTCGATTCCTCCGAAAGGTTTCATAGGGCTTTCATAAGGTTCGCCCTTTAAAACATCAATTTCATTTTCAATTTTATTATCTTTAAAATCAGCCACAAATGGATGCGGAACGGTTTGTACCCATTCGTCCCAATGTTTATACATCAAATCGGTAACGATCACACCACTTGCTTTAGGAAGATCGGGATATTTATCAACCGTTCGTTCACCATATTTCACATCGGCAATAAAGAGTAATTTCGATTCATCGGGCGAAAACAAAAAATCATTGATACCGCCAGCACGTTCCGAAATCTGCTTGCGGTCGGTACCATCGGCTTTCATCATCCACAATTGCATTGTTCCGGTCTCGGAACTCAGAAATGCAATGTGTTCCCCATCTTTCATCCATTTGGCTGCAGCTTCACGGGTGGCAGTATGAGTAATTTGTTTTTTGTCAGAACCATCGGCATTCATCACGAAAAGCTCAGAATTTCCTTTATTCTCAGCCACGCTGTAATACGACACACTGTATAATATTTTCTTTCCATCAGCCGAAGCTTGTACGCCGGCTATACGTCCGAATGACCAAAGAATTTCCGGTGTCATACGGCCGTTTACTATTTTCGGACTTTGTTTACCTATAACAGGCGTTTCATCATTTTTAGTAGCACACGACGTGGCTAGAACGGCTAGTGCCATAAGCATTGTTTTAATTTTCATGATTAATTTTTTTATCGAGAGCGGGCTTAGGAACAGCCGACCATCGCGTGAAAGCATTTTTTTAAACCTAAAGAAATACAAAAGTAAGATTTTTGTATGAAAATACAAGAAGATTTATTTACTTATCGAACAAACATGCTTTTTAATCGTTCAATAGCTAAAATATAAATTTTATGGAAGATAAATTTGCACAGAAGGCGTTGGATTGGGATAATCCGGAAAAAATGAAAATGACAGATCAGTTTGCCGAGGCTATGTTTAGAAATATTGTACCTCAATCCAATTGGAAAGCATTGGAAATTGGTGCGGGAACAGGTTTAGTCGGTCTACAGGTTTTACCAAAAGTAAAATCCGTGGTCTTTGAGGACACTTCCGAAGCCATGCTGGGCATATTAAAACAAAAGTTGAACGGCAGTGAAAATGTAGAAATTGTTCACGGCGAAGTATTTGACTATCAAAATAAGGATATCGATCTGGTATTTTCATGCATGGCATTTCATCATCTTCCGGATATTGACAAGGCGTTGAATCATTTATATGAAATTACCAATGAAAAAGCAACAATTGTTGTAGGTGATATTCGTTTTGAAGATGGTTCATTTCATCGTTTTGAACCAATTCCGCACACGGGTTTTGACACCAATCAGCTATCGGAACAATTCAATAAAGCCGGATTTGAAGTCAAATCGGCTGAAACCTATAATATTCTAAAAAGAGAACGTGTTCCGGGTATAATGGCTGAATATGAACAATTTATATTAGTAGCAGAAAAGAAATAATTAAATTACCGAAATTCTTTATCTACTTAAAACTGCTCTTCATTCAATTTTTCAAACAACTTAATCAGTATGAAAATAGTTATTTTTGGAGCAAATGGTAAAACTGGCTCCTTATTAGTAGAACAGGCATTGGCAAACGGGGACGAAGTCATAGCTTTTATTCGTACAGCAGGATCTATATTATTGGATCATCCTAAACTTAAAATTGTTGTTGGCAACCTGACGGAGAAGCTAAAACTTAAAGATGTTATAACAGGCTCAGATGCTTGTATATCGGCTCTTGGAGGAAGTTCTTTGACCCATCATTCGGAGGAAATAATGAACGGAATTGATAATATTGTCAGCATCATGGAACAAGTCGGTGTTTCACGCTTCATTTATTTGTCAAGTTTTGGCGCAGGCGAAAGTTTATATTATATGCCGCAACCCATCCGGTTTATTATTGCCGGAGTTTTTTTGCGCGTACCATTAGCTGATCACAACACGAACGAGCAACGAATTTCAAAAAGCACACTGCATTGGACGATTGTGCGACCCGGCTCGCTTACCGATGGTCCTCAAAAAGGAGATTTGAAACATGGAAATGAAAAATTTAGCATGAAAGGAAATTCAGGCATTTCGCGTGCCAGTGTAGCTGCATTTATGCTGCTACAACTTAGCGACAATCAATATGTAAATAAAAGCGTCTGGCTCTTTGAGTGATAGAAATATACATTTGAAAGAAAATTAAAATTCTGATTTTACGAACCGTTTACAGGAAACTTTTATAAACCCGTCTCTGCAATAGCGCAGAGACGGGTTTATAATATTATATCTGTATTATTTCAGATAGGTTATAAATTTATTGGTAAAAATGCACCAGATGTTTCATGTTTTTTGTATGTTTGTGGGATGAAAAAGGAGTGGAAAATAATCAAAA
This sequence comes from Paludibacter sp., assembly GCA_028748945.1. GTDB lineage: Bacteria > Bacteroidota > Bacteroidia > Bacteroidales > Paludibacteraceae > Paludibacter. Next base: position 3,856 of record JAQTOL010000190.1, on the reverse strand, counting down.
CAAAGATGCGGAACTAGATAAACCCCGAAGATAAAAAAGAAGCCAGCCTCCGGACTCTTTCGCTTTATCCGGACTTTAAAAATTTACTAGTCAGGTATATTAAGATTATTGGGGAAAAGAAAGTAAAATGATCTGATTTCTCTATACAAACAATTTAATCTACAATAAATAGTATGGAAAAAATTACAAAGCAAGACATCGATAATTTTTTGGATTGTAAAACCATTGCTGTAGCAGGAGCATCGCGTAATGAAAAAAGCTTCAGTGCATCGGCCATCGCTCATCTTCGTTCGAAAAATTACAAGGTATTTTCGATCAATCCAAATTTTAAAGAAAATAATTCAGAACGGAATGAATTCAAAACTACAGCAGACCTTCCGGTGGGTATAAACAATTTATTGGTTCTGACATCACCCTTACAGACTACTTCTGTTATTCAGCAAGCCGTCGAAAAAGGAATTCAAAATATCTGGATACAACAAAAATCAGAAACTCCAGAAGCGTTAGACTTATGTCGTAAAAATAATATCCATCTGGTTTACAAACACTGTATTTTCATGTTTACACAACCCGAAGGTATACATAGATTCCATTATGGAATGAAGAAAATCTTTGGTTTAATTCCGCATTGATTCAGCACAAATTCAATACCTTGCATTTATCAAATTTGAACCAAATACGGTTTGTTTTTTATGAACTTAAAGACACACAAAAACCATATCTGACAGGAAATCTTTCAAACACTAATCCAAGACGGAACCTATTGAACACGCTGACTAATCTTTTAATCGTTCAGTTTTTTTCTTGAAACTCAATTTCTCAAGTTTATCTATGTTCAGAAACTTGAATATCTTCAGTTCCTTTTCATTGGAGTTTTGAGCACTCGAAGACAAATCCCTTAATAAGAAATTTTCTTCCGATCCGGATGCAATTTGATGTACCAGATGATTTTTGTCAAAAACAAATGCTATACATTTATAATAAGTTATTTTTAAACCTGCAATGCTTGGAACTTTAAATATTTTCAATTCATTTCCAATACGCTTAAATTGAGCATCCGGAATACCAAAAATCCTGGAATCCCAATAATTCCCTGCTCTGGCCGATTTCCAACTATTTTGTGTAAAAACATAAGACATACCAATGTATATCTTTTTAAGAAAATCAATACTTGTCTTATTGAAAATCTTTAATTGATTTCTTGTTTTCATACCCTTAATATTTAAATTGTTACTAAACATATATCCTATATAAATCTAACGATAAAAACGATTAAATGTTTTATATTGAGAATAATATTTATATTCTTCTAAAACAGTACTATTTTTTTGTATTTCAGCATTAATCGTACCACAATTTCATAGATATGCTACTATTTCCGGTTTGACCCTACCTGTTAATAATTTTTTATCTCAAACAGTCTTCTATTAAGTATTTTAATATTAAACTGTCACGATTACACATTTCTTCTTCACGTAAAATAATTCAGGAATTCAAAGAAACAAAAATAATTAAATAATCATTTTTTATCAGGAATAACTGTTCTATAATTTGCTAAGTAATAATCAAATGAGTGTTCATGAAACAATCAGGTTTTTAATCCTACAAAGTTAATAAAATTATATTCTCAATTGTTACTTAATACTTGAAATAAATTAAATAATTTCAATGAATTCATTGCCCGCAAAATTTCAAATAGTATGTAAAGTTTAAATCAGCAAGTGTTGCTATATTTTAAACCCAATTCCTTTTAGCGATGGTGTTTTGCTTTCACTTTTATCTTCACCTTATTTGATGAAGAATGATGTCCTTCATTATTCTTTTTAATAATTATTACACTTCGCCCTCTGGGTTCATGATTTTCATGCATCCTAAACCATCCGACCCGTCTTCCGCTATCATGCACTCTGACAGCGCAGGATGAAAAACTAAAAATCACCAAAGTAAAAATTACAATTGCTAAAATAATTCGATTCTTTATCATTTTATTTATTTTATACAAAGGTCAACTAATTACGGGACTTAAAAGTTATACAATTCTGACAATAAGTTATATAATTCACAGATACAACAAAAAATCAATCGGTGCTTCCGACAAGTCAGAAGCACCGATTGATTAATTAAGCTGATCATCATTTTTTAAAGATAATCTCTCTTCGTAATAATAGTTTTTCAATTCAGTTTGTCAATAACCGCTCTCAATTTTGACTGTATTTCACCGGCAATGTCCATTAACTTTGGATTATTCACCCCGGACATAGAACTCATTGGATTTACTGCAGAAACTTCGACAGAACCATCTTTTGTCTCCTGAATAATCACATTACATGGCAGCATGACGCCAATTTTATCTTCCAATTGAAGTGCTTTATAAGCATAAGCCGGATTACAAGCGCCCAAGATTTTATATTTCCTAAAATCAACTCCCAGCTTTTCTTTTAGCTTTTCATCAATATTTATCTCTGAAAGCACTCCGAAACCTTCTGTTTTCAGTGCATCAATCACTTTTTGTACAGTTTGCTCAAAGTCAGCAGACACTGTTTTGTTCATGTAGTAATTCATTGTTCAAAATTTAATGGGTTTATCCTGATTATAACTTCTGAATATAACAACAAGCAAAACACGGTACTGGTTCTTAATCCTTATTTCTTTTATACTTAATCAATGACCTTTACGACTTATTATACAGTTTATTTCACATGAAATTCGAATATGAAATTAATTTTTCATTAGTGCCGGTTGCCCGGTTGTCTCCAGGACATTCCACCACAATTCACTTTCCAGTTTTATTTTCTTTTGTTTTAACACGGCCATTGGAATAGGTAGAATCGTAAATGTATGATTCCAATGTCCCACAACAAAATCTGTTTTACCTGCCATCGCAGCATGAACAGCATTGTGAGCCAACAATCCACAGAATTTACTATCGTTAGCATTGGCTGGAGCACTTCGAATAATGTAACTAGGATCTATATATTTCAGTGAGAATGGATAATTCTCAGCCCGAAATTCTTCCGTAATTTTTTCTTTTAAATACAAACCGATATCTTTATTTTTAATGTTTCCCGAAGCATCCGTATCTTTGGATTCATCAGTAAAGAAATTCTGCCCGGCACCTTCCGCAACAACAATAAGGGCATGATGCCGCTCATCGAGTCGTTTCCGTAAAGCAGCCAAAAGACCTTTTGGTCCGTAAAAATCAAAATCCATTTCAGGAACAAGTACAAAATTGGCTTCTTGCTGGGAAAGAGCCGCATAAGCTGCAATAAATCCTGAATTACGCCCCATAAGTTTTAAAATGGCAATACCATTATAAGCTCCCTTTGCTTCGTTATGTGAATATCGAAGAATATCATTGGCAATGCTGAAAGCAGTCTCAAATCCAAAAGATTTATCAATGAGATTTATATCATTGTCAATGGTTTTTGGAATGCCGGCAATTGAAATTTTCAAATTACGCCGTTGAATTTCTTCATGAATAGCATGTGCTCCCCTTAAAGTTCCATCACCACCAATACAAAATAACATATTCACATTCTGCTCTACAAGTCTGTCAACCATCTCACCTACATCCTGATTTCCACGCGATGATCCCAGAATCGATCCGCCAAAAAGATGAATAGTATCTACTCTTTCAGTAGTAAGATTTATAAACGGATGGTTGTAGCTTGAAATTAATCCTTCGTAACCATATTGTATCCCAATCACCTTTTTCACTTTATACCTGTAATGAAGTTCGTTGACAAGACTTCGGATTACATCGTTTAAACCCGGACATAATCCGCCACAGGTAACAATGGCCGCTTTGGTCTTTGATGGATCGAAATAAAGTTGTTTGTGTGGCCCTGCCTGTTCA
>JAQTOL010000189.1 GCA_028748945.1 Paludibacter sp. | reverse complement strand
TGAGTTAGCCGAAAAGTACAGAAGCGATGACAGGGAAGTAATAGAAAAAGGTGAAATTATTGACATTGAAGAAAAAATTGTGTTATTTGGAAAGGAAAGTATAATACATACAACTAAAGTTCCTTACAGAGATTCTGATAATAAGGTTATTGGTATAATCGGAATTTTTGAAGATATTACCGAACGCAAAGAAGCAGAAGAAAAGTCAAAATATCATGAACTTTTGCTCAAGGAAATGGGGCAAGCTGCAAAGATTGGTGGTTGGGATTTTGATACGGAAACAGGAAAAGGTACCTGGACAGATGAAGTAGCCCGTATTCATGATCTCGATCCAAATGACGAAACAAATGTTGAAATTGGGATGAGCTTCTATAAGGAAGAAAATCGCTTATTAATAGAAAATGCAATTAAAGAGGCCATTGAATCAGGGAAATCATACAATCTTGAACTTGAAATGGTTACAAAGAAGAATAATCATAAATGGGTTCAGACTATTGGACATCCGACTATTGGAAACGGTAAAGTGATTCGCGTTCGTGGATCTTTTCAGGATATTACAGAACGAAAGCTGGCAGAAGAAGAAATTAAAAAGGCGAACCGTGTTTATGCAGTGCTTAGCAATATTAATCATGCCATTGTGCACGTTCAAGATAAAATACCCCTCTATAATGAAGTGTGTAGAATTGCTGTTCAGGACGGGAAGTTTGTAATGGCCTGGATTGGTATCGTTGATGAAAATTCAACTAAAGTAATTCCTGTTGCATCAAATGGATTTACAGATGATTATTTAGAAAAAATTAATATTGATTTGACAGATTCGAAACTAAGTCATGGTCCCACAGGTCAGACTGTTCAAACAGGAATTCATACTATAGCAAATGATATAGCCAATAATCCTGAAATGATTCCATGGCGTGATAACGCTTTAAAACTGGGATATAAATCTTCCGCTTCATTTCCAATAGTAGTATTTGGTAAAACTATTGGAGCATTTATGATCTATGCGAGTGAGTCTTATTTTTTTAATGACGTAGAATTAAAATTATTCGATGAAATATCGGCGAATATTTCGTTTGCCGTTGAGTTTATCGAAAATGAAATGAAACGAAAACAAGATGAACTTGAAATATACCGTCTAAACAATCATCTGCAAAATCTGATTGAAGTTATTCAAAATTTAACGCTGGCCCGTTCGATGGATGAAATTATAAATTCGGTTATGTCGGTAGCAAGAAATTTAACAGAAGCAGATGGTGTTACTTTTGTTTTACGGGATGAAGATCAGTGTAGCTATGTCAATGAAGATTCTATCAAACCTTTATGGAAAGGACAAAAGTTTCCGTTAGAAAAATGTATTAGCGGTTGGACTATGCTTCATCGTGAATTGGTTATAATAGAAGATATTTACAAAGATGCCCGTATTCCACATGAGGCATATCGTCCAACTTTTGTAAAGAGTTTAGCCATGATTCCGATTCGAACAAAAAATCCTGTCGGGGCAATCGGCGTTTATTGGGCAACCAATCATCGTCCGACCAATGAACAAATTGTAGTTATTCAAACGCTAGCCGATGCAACAGCCATTGCTATGGAAAATCTTACATTTTATAACGAATTGGATGCAAAGGTAAAAGAACGAACCATTTTGCTCTAAGCAACCAATAAAGAACTGGAAGCTTTCAGTTATTCCGTTTCACACGATTTACGAGCTCCATTGCGTCATATTACCGGATATATCGATTTACTCAACCGCCGTTTTCCCGATGCATTGCCCGAAAACGGGAAACATTATCTTGAAAATATTTCCAAATCTGCCATCCAGATGGGAATATTGATAGATGATTTACTTCAGTTATCCAGAACAGGCAGACAGGAAATTCAAATGGAAAAATTAAACATGAATTTACTGATTCAGGACGTAATAAAAGTTATCAATTTCGAGAATAAAGAGAGAAAAATTGAGTGGAAAGTTTCAACTGTTCCCGACGTGTGGGGTGATACCAACTTATTAAAACTTGTCTGGATTAATTTACTGAGTAATGCAGCTAAATTCACAAGAAATAAAGAATTGGCAAAAATTGAAATTGGATATTATACTGAAAATAAAGATTATATATTTTATGTTCAGGATAATGGTGCCGGATTTGATATGAAATATTCACAAAAATTGTTTGGTGTGTTTCAACGTTTACATTCTACAGCCGATTATGAAGGAACAGGTGTTGGACTTGCGAATGTACAACGAATTATTATACGACACGGCGGTCGTACCTGGGCTAACGCAGAAATTGAAAAGGGAGCTACATTTTATTTTGCATTACCAATTAACAAAAAGAGCATAGTATGAAAAACTTAAAAACAATTTTATTGGTGGAAGACAACCCAATGGATGTCGAATTAACGCTCGAAGCATTAAGTGAACATAACCTGGCTAACAGGGTCGTAATTGCAAATGATGGCGTTGAAGCATTGGAATATCTTCGGTGCGAAGGTCAATATATTCATCGTAATCATGAAAACCCGGCGGTGGTATTGTTAGATATTAAAATGCCCCGTATGGATGGCATTGAGTTACTTAAAATTATTCGATTTGATAAACAGTTGAAAAATATTCCTGTGGTGATGCTGACTTCTTCGCGGGAAGAACCTGATTTAATGAAATGTTATGAACTGGGAGTAAACGCCTATGTAATTAAGCCGGTAGATTTTAAGGATTTTATAGATGCTGTGAAACATTTAGGCATCTTTTGGGCTTTATTGAATGAAAATCCATTTTAATAATTACTTTTATGAAAGAGCATGTTGTAATAAATTCAAACTTATCCTTTTTATTTCTTGAAGACTCAGAATCCGACTTTGAAATAATTAAGGAATTATTGAATGATGAAGGTTTCGATTTTACGTTTAAGCGTGTTGAGAATGAACATGATTATACCAAAGAATTGGAATCAAATGAGTTTGACATTATTTTATCCGATTTTTCACTACCGGGTTTTAATGCTTTCGGAGCTTTGAAAATTGCATCCGATAAATGTCCGGACACACCCTTTATTGTTGTATCAGGTTCAATAGGTGAAGAAACGGCGATAGAACTTATAAAACTTGGTGCTGTCGATTATGTGCTAAAGGACAAGCCGGACAGACTTCCATTTACAGTAAAGCGTGCACTGGAAGAAGTAGAGGAAAAACAAGCCAGGAAACAAGCTGAGGAAATACTTGCAAACGAACAATATCTAATGAAAATGCTGTTAGATAATGTTCCCGATCACATTTATTTTAAAAACATTGAAAGTAAATTTATCCGGATAAATAATGCACAGGCGACCAGTTTTGGATTAAATGACCCACAAGAAGCGGTTGGTAAAAGTGACTTTGATTTTTTCAAGGTAGAACATGCAACACAAGCGTATGAAGATGAGCAAACAATTATTAATACAGGAGAACCCATAATTGCTAAAGAAGAAAAAGCAATTCGAACCGATAAAAGCGAATCATGGGTTACAACTACAAAAATGCCATTACGTGATAAGTTGGGGAATATTATTGGAACCTTCGGTGTTTCATCCGATATTACGCAACGAAAAAAAGCGGAAGAAGCAATTACCAAAAGAATTGCTGATCTGGAATATTTTCATTCTTTCGTGGTAAAAAGGGAATTGAAGATGGTGGAGCTAAAAAAGGAAATAAATCAATTATTGAAAGAATTAGGTCGCGATAATGAGTACATTTTCAAATAATTAGATTTTTCGTATTATTATTTTATTTAATTATTTAAGATACTAATGACCGGGAAGTGCCTGTATTACATAAAGAACAAACTGGCTCCGGCAATACTGATTACAGCGCCAATAACCTGCCTTGCAGTGATTTTTTCTTTAAACATAATGGCTGATGGAACTATAATAAAAATGGGAACCAGAGACATTAAAGTAGAAGCAATACCGGTTTTGGTTTGTTGTATGGCAAACAACGATAGGGCAACGCCTATAAATGGACCGAAAAAAGAACCTACAGTAACTGCTTTTATACCACTCGAATGTGTAAAAGCCAATCCTAATTTTTTCCAACGTCCTAAAAATGTAATCAGTATCCCAAAACTTAATAATCCAAACATCGCACGGATTTGAGTGGCTGCAACCGGATCATAATCTCCCATCCCTTTTTTACTAAGTATCAGTCCCACTGCCTGACCGGTAGCTCCTCCAAATGCCAGTAAAAAACCCTTGAATGAAATGTTTAATTTCATTTTTCTGTTCGAAATGGCTATAATAATACCCACCAAACTTATAAAAATGGCCAGTATATTCTTTGGTGATAAAATTTCGTCCAGAAAGAACCAACCTATAATTGCAGTCAACATGGGAGCCAGACTCATTATCAATGCTGCAGTACGCGAACCTATTACCATATAGGATTGAAATAAAAGCATATCTCCCAAAAAAAATCCGACAAAGCCTGATATACCAAGCCAGAACCATTGATATCCGTTGGCATCGGTAGGAAAAAATGCCCCACGGGTAAATAATGTGGTGATTCCCAGAAAACCAATTGCAAATAACAAACGGATGAAATTAACTGACAGTGAACCTATTTTATAACCTGCTTTTTCAAAAAAAACTGCACTCATGGTCCAGCAAACAGCTACTCCTATACCTGCAAATTCTCCTATATGTGATTGAAACATCTGATTATATTTATGGATTCTGATTTCAATTAAAAAAAAACGTTGCAAAGATACGGCAAGAAATTAATAATTTGTAATACTAATGTATAATTATTTATTTAAATCTGATTCAATGTATTTTATATGATCCCTTTATTTTTAAACAACAGCCATCTGCTAAAGATTGAAATTAAAAAAATATACTATCTTTGCGCTGTAAAACTCTCTGAGCTTTCAGTTTAGATTTTTTAATTGAAGTGTAATTCAATTATTTAATCAGTAATTAACTGATAGTTATAACTTTCATATTTTTAGACAGGTTTAAAAATACAATTTACTTTAATTATCTTTTTATGAGAAAATTAATACTAACACTTACGTACTTACTGGTTTTTATAACACTGGTTTTTTCAAAATCCAGAACATCGCAAGAAGCACTTCAACTTGTAAATTCATTTATAAATAAAACAAATTCTTCCATTCAGAAGGCACCGGCATCTACGGGAATCCTTCATTTGGTTTATACATCTTTTGAAAAGCAGGATTTATCAGCTTCAGCAAATAAGCCCTATTATTTTGTTTATAATATTGGTGTAAATAATGGCTTTGTAATTGTTTCGGGTGATGACCGTGCCAAAGGAATTCTTGGTTATTCCGATTCCGGAAGTTTTGATATGAACACATTACCGGGAAATCTGAAGTATTGGCTTTCATGCTATGAAAAAGAACTTAAACCACTTTTAAACAATCCTGACAGTCTTATTTCTATGACTAGTGTTCAGTCGAATGATCCTAAAAAAGTCAGTTCTTTTGCAACATCTGTTTCCCCACTCACAGCAGCTATAAAATGGAATCAGGATGCACCTTACAATAATATGTGTCCAATTATTAATTCTTCAACCGGCGAAAGGGCAGTTACAGGTTGTGTAGCGACAGCTATGGCACAGGTGATGAGATATTATACCTGGCCTGTACAAGGTACCGGAACAAATACCTATACAACAAGTACAAAGAAAATTGCGCTTACAGTGGATTTCTCCAAAATACAATATGACTGGGCAAATATGACCGATACCTATAGCAGTTCAAGTACTGACATTCAAGATTCTGCTGTTGCTACATTAATGTACCATTGTGGTGTAGCCGTGAATATGGACTATGATCAATCCAGTAGTGCTTATTCAACAAATATGGCACGAGCATTAATAAAAAATTTTGGTTATGATCAAAATATTCAATATTTATTAAGAGATTATTATAGCAGAAGCGAATGGATGGCTTTACTAAAAACAGAACTCAATGCTTCACGTCCGGTTTTATATGCAGGTCAGGCGCCCGATGGTGGTCATCAGTTTGTTTGTGATGGATACGATAGTAATGATTTTTTTCACTTCAACTGGGGTTGGGGAGGTGTTTCCAACGGTTATTTTGAATTATCCGCTTTAAATCCCAATGATCAGGGCATTGGATCAAGTTCAGGTGGTTATAACAGTGATCAGGGCATTGTAACGGGTATTCAAAAACCTTCCGATACATCGACTCCACACTATACAATTACGACGAACCAACCCTTAACAAGTTCTGCCGCTTCAGTTAGCCGCTCATCCACATTTTCAATTACAGCAAAAGAAATTTACAATATGGGTATAAATACTTTTGCAGGTAGTCTTGGAGTAGCTCTTTATAATGATAATGGTTTTGTTCAGGTATTAAAATATAGTAATGTAAGCAGTCTTCCAAGCTATAACGGTTGGTCTACCCTTCCCATAAATTCAATTACAATCCCAACAACCGTTTCCGTTGGGACATATAAACATTATTGCGTTTATAAGGCCA
>JAQTOL010000188.1 GCA_028748945.1 Paludibacter sp. | reverse complement strand
TTTGTCTTCGCCAAATGATACTATTTATTCGATGGTGGGAATTTATTCTTCACTCCAAAAACTGGCTGATAGTTATGTTTTACTTGGCGAATTAAGGGGCGATTTATTGGATGTTACTCCAAATTCAAATCAAGATCTAAGAGAAATCAACGATTTCAATATTTCTTCTACAAATCCTTATGCAAATATCAAAGATTATTATGCTGTAATAAACAATTGCAATTATGTGATTAATTATCTTGATACAGCTAAGATAATAAAAGGTGAAAAAGTTATGTATAGGTATTATGCTGCAGCTAAAGGAATTCGCGCTTGGACATATATGCAGATTGCGTTGAATTATGGAAGTGCCAAGTATTATGATAAACCCATCCTTTCATTAGCAGATGCACAAGCGGACTATCCGGAATATAACATGACAGATTTGGCAGCCGTACTTATTCAGGATCTATTACCCTGGAAGGATGAAAAAGTTCCTGATTTTTTCGGTAGTTCAATGACTTTTCCTATTCGCTTTCTATTGGGCGATCTTTATCTCTGGACCAATCAATACAAAGAAGCAGCAACAGAATATCATGATTTGATGACAAATTATAGTCCGGATTATTATATTTTAATCCAAAAAGCTTATTCATCCGATTGGTTGTTGGTTAATAATTTAATTTCAACCACTCCTAAAGAGCAGTATTGGAATTACTCTTATTCAGTTAATTCAGTGGAATCACTTGCAGCCATTTTGTGTCCTACAACTTATGGTCAACGATTTGATCTTGATAGCTTAAATCTTAAATACGAGCTCACTCCATCGGCTGTTGCTTTGAACAATTGGGACAGTCAGACTTATTTCAACACGATAACAAATACGACTCCTGGTGATATGAGAAAGCTTGAATCAGTAATTAATAGAAATACTATTTATAGTTTCACACCAAACTCGTTGATAACAACGAATAATCCGACGAACTCTACGGTGGAGAATATCGTATATAAATATCTTCAGAATGAGCAAGCAGTTAATGTTCAAGTCGTAGGAGTATATCGTGCTTCGTTATTATATTTACGTTATGCAGAAGCCGTCAATCGATTGGGGAAACCAAATTTAGCATTTGCTGTTCTTAAATATGGGCTTAAATCTACTACATTGAATTCTACGAAAGCTCTTCCTCTTAATGAAAGATCGACCGACACCTATATGAATTTTAGTAATTTTCGCTTTGATAATAATGTAGGTATCAGATCGCGTGGACTCGGACCCAATCTAGGTGATTTAAATCCATTAGTTGGAGACACAAATTACATCATTCCACATCAAAACCAACTAATTGATTCAGTCCTCTATGTTGAAGATCTCATACAAAAGGAATTAGCTTTAGAAACTGCATTTGAAGGAAATCGCTTTCAGGATTTAATGCGTATTGCCATCCGCCGGGATGATAATTCGTACCTTGCAAATATAGTTTCTGAAAAATATACAGATAACAAAGAGGCAATAAAATCCAAATTGATGATACGTTCAAACTGGTATATTAAACAATAGAATAAAATCTTAAAGACCAAAAGAGGCTGTCTGTTTTTCAGACAACCTCTTTTTTTGTATTCAAAAAGTTGTGAACCATAATCCGTCCTTACCGAATTATCTTCGTACTTTTGTACGCTGAAAAAGGAGAAGTTAATGATCAAAAGATTAAAACCATACATGATGCCCATTGCCATGGCAATAGGGGCACTATTTTATAAAGCATTCGGAGCTATATCTTTCATAACCCCGTATTTGATTTTTATCATGCTGTTTCTCACGTATTGCAACCTCAAGTTGAGTGAGATCCGGTTATCACGTTCACATTTGTGGTTAATTCTGGTGCAAATCACCGGAAGCATTGCCGTATTTCTGGTGCTCAAACCATTTAATGTTACGCTGGCACAAGGTGCCATGGTTTGTGTATTGGCTCCAACCGGTACGGCTGCTCCCGTGGTTACCGGTATGTTGAAAGGGAACATTGCCAGTGTTACCACTTATAGTCTCATTATCAACTTGTGTGTAGCTATAATTGCCCCGGTATTATTTTCACTTGTAGGGAATTATCAGCAATTGCCATTTATCGATTCATTTATTGCTATTGGTCAACGCGTATTTTTGTTGTTAATTGCTCCTTTTGCATTAGCGCTACTCATCCGCAGAATAAAACCGGCCATAACCGAAAAAATAGGTTCGTACTCCGGTTTTGCATTTTATGTTTGGTCTTTCGCGTTAGCAGTTGTTACAGGACGAACGGTAGAGTTTATGATGATGCAGGAAAAATCAAATTATTTTATCGAAATTATGGTTGCTGTTGCAGCATTAATAGTTTGTATCAGTCAGTTTCTGATTGGACGAACCATTGGCAAACAATACAATGATACTGTTGCCGGCGGACAGGGATTGGGTCAAAAAAATACAATTCTGGCCATTTGGATGGCTCAAATGTACCTGAATCCGATTGCATCCATTGGGCCGGGATCCTATGTCCTTTGGCAAAATATCATTAACTCCTATCAGGTGTGGCTTAAAAGAAAAACACTGTGAAAATTGACGATTTTTGCGTATCAACTTCACAGTATTTTTCAATAAAAGGGATAAAGAATTTATTCTTCCAATGTAGACACATCACCTTCATCCTGACCCAACGCTCTGGCTTTCAAAACACGGCGCATGATTTTACCACTTCGTGTTTTAGGTAAAGATTCAGAGAAAATGATTTCTTCGGGTTTGGCGATCGGTCCCATCATTTTGACAACATGTTCTTTCAATTCGGTTTCGAGTTCACGCGAAGGTGCTGTTCCTGTTTTTAAAATCACAAAAGCATGAATGGCATTCCCTTTTAAATTATGTGGCAAAGGAATAACTCCTGCTTCCACAACGAGTGGATGTGTTACTAAGGCACTCTCAATTTCAGCCGTCCCCAACCGGTAACCGCTTACTTTTATAACATCATCGCTTCGGCCGATGACCCAAATATACCCGTCCTCATCAATTCTGGCTGAATCTCCCGGATGATACCATCCTTCCTTTTCGTATTTTTTCCAATAGGTTTCAACAAATTTTTCCGGATCCTTATAAATTCCCGTAGCTAATCCGGGCCAAACATTTTTAATCACCAGGGCACCTTCTTCACCGGCCTTAACTTCTTCATGTTGTTCGTTTACAACTGAAATTTCATTTCCGAAAAACGGTTTGGATGCTGAACCGGGTTTTAGTGGCATGATGGGCAAAGGGGTTATCATAAAACCACCTGTTTCCGTCTGCCACCAGGTATCCATTATCGGACATTTTTCGCCCCCGACTACTTTGTAGTACCAACGCCAGGCTTCGGGATTAATTGGTTCACCCACAGATCCCAGTAAACGCAAAGAACTTAGATCATGACGTGTAACCCAGGAATCGCCGTAGCGCATTAAACCACGAATCGCCGTGGGCGAAGTATAAAGAATGTTGATTCCATATTTTTCAATCATTCGCCACCAACGGTTCGGATACGGATGATTCGGAGCACCTTCGTACATAAAGATTGTCGATCCGTTGATTAATGGTGCATAAAGCAGGTAACTGTGACCTGTAATCCAACCGGGATCGGCAGCACACCAAAAACGGTCCTCGGGTTTTATATCGAAAACCATGCGATGGGTGGTCGAAGTATAAACACTGTATCCTCCGTGGCTGTGCATCATCCCTTTCGGTTTACCTGTTGAACCTGAGGTATATAATAAAAACAGCATGTCATTTGCATCTGTTTCTTCCGTTTCGCAATTCGGGCTTGCGATGGGTAGTGATTCCAGGTCGTGATACCAGTAATCCCGGTCATTTTCCATATACACGTCGTGCCCGGTGCGTTTTACAGTAATAACAACCTCAACAGTCGGGCATAAAACCACCGCTTCATTGACAATTCCTTTTAAATCGGTAATTTTACCTCTTCTGAAACCACCATCTGCCGTAACCACTACCCTGCTTTCGGCATCTCTGATTCTTTCAGAAAGCGCTTCGTTACTAAATCCGCCATAAACAACACTGTGGACAGCTCCAATTTTTGCACAGGCAAGCATCGCAAAAACCTGTTCCGGAATCTGAGGCATGTAAATGGTTACGATGTCCCCTTTTTTGACACCCATACTTTTCAACACATTGGCAAATTTCGAAACTTCGCGATTCAGCGCGTGGTAAGAAAATGTTCGGACATCGCCGTTTTCACCTTCCCAAATAACCGCAATTTTATTCCTGTTTGCAGTTTTCAGATGCCTGTCGATGGCATTGTGAACAATATTAATCTTTCCTCCCTGAAACCATTTATAAAATGGTTTATCCGTATCATCCAATACTTTATCCCATTTTTTAAACCATTCGAGATATCCTGCCTGTTCGGCCCAAAATTCTTCCCGGTGTTCAATTGAATACTTGTACAACTTTTCGTACTCTTTTACATTAGCCTGATTTACTATATCTTCCGTTGGAAAATACATCCCTTTGTTTTCGTCAAAAACCATAGTAATTATTTTAAAATTAATTTACGATACTTACAATAGGCAAACTAAAAAATACAGTTTACTTATTATTTGTTATATAAAACGATTGATTTATGTCAATTTAAAGCAATTGTTAGATATAACAAAACGATGCAAAATTTGTTCTGACAGAGGAAAATGCAAAGGTTATAAAAAATAAGACAATCCTTTTCGGATCATCTTATATTTATAGGATTAGTTGGAAGGTGAGTTGAGATTCTTATTCGCTTTTGCAGCATCCAGTTGTGCCTTTGATTTACTTTGAGTGACGATATATACACCAGAAAATACCAAAACTGCGGCTAAAGCCTGTTCGTAACCGAATGTGTCTATGCCGATAAAAATGGCCATCAAAGAAGCAACGACAGGTTGGACATAATTGTACATACTAAATGTTGTCGGACGCAGTACTTTTTGTCCTACAGGAATCAGTAAATAGCCAAAGAAAGTAGCAAAAACCACCATATAGCCAATGCGCCAGAAAGTTCCGGATGTAAGTAAACTGAAATCTGTTTCAATCAAAGGTTTATAGCAAAATGGTAAACTCACAAGGGTTCCAAACAAAAACATCCATTTCATTATTGTTACCGGCGAATACCTGCTAATCAAATTCTTGAATACCGTAAGATAAATCGCAAAAGAAGTTACTGCACCAAAAACAATTATATTGCCCCAAAAATTACTATGACCGACTTCATCTGCAGTGCTATTAAAAACAATCAGGAGCGCACCTGATGCCCCGACCAAAACCCCAATTGTTTTCATCAAGGTTATTGGTTCTTTAATGATTACAGCGGCCAAAAACATGGTAACAATCGGTAACATGGTCACCACGATGGATGCATCGATTGGTGAAGTCATGGATAAACCTACAAAAAAAGGCAATTGATTTAATACCAACGCAAAAAGGGACGCAAAAAACAATAAAAGAATATCTTTTGCCGGAACTTTTTCCTTTTTCAGAAATAAAGATACAATCCAGAAGAGAATTAATCCACCTGCCAGTCGAAAAAAAGTCAGGGTATAAGGGCTTAGTATTTCGGGCATTAAAGTTCTGGAAATGGGTGTATTCATTCCAAAAATTATATTAGCCGAAAAAAGGGCGATATGTCCTGTCAGTTTTTTATTTTCCATATTTTTAATAACGACACAAAGGTACAAAAAGTTTATAGGGTTGAAATGAGTAAAAACGAATGTTATTACCTGATCATTCGCAATAGAAAACTTCAGATAAGGTGTACACAGAGAGTAAATAACACCGAATAAATTTGCAAAATTCAAGAATAGTGTTTAGATTTGTAGCCAATCCCAAAACTTGCAGAGATGAAACTTGATTCCAAAAAACAACGTTCACTTTTCCCGGAAGAGTGCTTGTTACGCGAGATTACGAGCCAACCGCGTTTGTCGATTGGAATACCAAAAGAAAACGGAGCACTTGAAACGCGTCTGGCTCTTACACCTGAAGGTGTAGCTATCGTTACCGAAGAAGGCCACAGTGTTTATGTTCAGCGTGGAGCAGGTCAACCTATGATGTATTCCGACCTGCAATACAGCGAAGCAGGAGCCTATATGGTAGACAATGCTGCTGAAGTGTACGGAGCAGATATAATACTCAAAATTGCACCGCCAACCATTGACGAGTTGAATATGATGCACGACCGCTCCACCGTACTTTCCATGTTACAGCTAAGCTATCTGTCGGTTGAATGCATCAAACTAATGATGCAAAAAAAAATGACCGCCATAGCCTATGAATTAATCAGGGACGAACAAAAAGCTTTTCCTGTTGTGAGTTCTATTTCCGAAATTGAAGGAAATACCGCTTTAGCAGTGGCTGCCGAACTGATGAGTAACGAACGTGGAGGAAAAGGACTGTTACTCGGTGGTGTCGCCGGACTCAGTCCGACTGAAGTCCTGATTTTAGGTGCCGGAATTGCCGGGTCTGTAGCTGCCCGTTCGGCATTGTCAT
>JAQTOL010000187.1 GCA_028748945.1 Paludibacter sp. | reverse complement strand
TGGCCTGTGGTGCCGATAAAATTTCAGTGAATACTTCTGCTGTTCGGAATCCGAAACTGATCAGCGACTTGGCAAGTCAGTTCGGAAGCCAGTGCGTCGTGTTGGCCATTGACACCAAGTTTATTGATGGTGAATGGTTTGTATTTTTAAATGGTGGACGTATCCCAACCGAGATTCGTACTGTTGAATGGGCCAAACAGGCCGTAGCACTCGGAGTCGGTGAAATACTGCTGACTTCAATGAATAACGATGGAACCAAAGATGGTTTTGCTCTGGATATAACCCGTGCCGTTTCCGAAGCGGTGAATGTACCTGTAATTGCAAGCGGTGGAGCCGGAACCATGGAGCATTTCGTGGATGTTTTCAGCGAAGGAAAAGCCGATGCAGCTCTCGCAGCCAGTATTTTTCATTATAAAGAAATCGGCATCCCGGAACTTAAAAGTTATTTAAAAGAAAAAGGTGTTGAAGTGAGAATATAAAAATATGATATTTCGATGAAATTTATAAAACCTACTTTCTATTTCTTGCTTGTACTTCTGCTGAGCAGCTGTAACAATGCCGCCAATTCTCCCTATTCCACTATTACATTCAATAAAATGACTCCCATGCCCGGGAACGGACGTGCGTCAGCGGTTGCTTTTGTTATAGACAATAAAGCTTATGTGGCTCTTGGCAGAACTGCTGTCAGAAGCGGATCTCTAAACGATTGCTGGCAATATGACCCAATGGATAGCAGTTGGACACAAAAAGCGGATTTTCCGGGTGTCGCCAGGGTAAAAGCGACTGCGGCAGTGGTAAATGGAAAAGCTTATGTCGGTTTAGGATTTAATATTGCACTGGGTGTCTATAATACCGATGCTTGTTTGAAAGATTTTTGGATGTATGATCCAATAGCAAATTCCTGGACAAAGAAAGCGGATTTTCCCAGCAATTATACCGATGCTTGTGCCGGTTTTGTTTTTGAAAATAAAATTTATGTAACTTCAGGATTTAACGGATCTGATTTTAATACAGAAACATGGAAATACGATCCGGCCGAAGGGGAATCCGGAACATGGACTAAATTAAAAAATTTCCCCGGGCCGGCTCGTATGGGAGGAATTGCAGGTGCAAACAAGGACCATTACTATTTTGGAACCGGTTACTGGACGTTTAATGCAAATGACTGGTGGGAATATTTCCCAATGAATGATACCTGGACCCAACGAAAATCGATGCCAGGTAATGGTCGTGAAAACGCAGTTTCGCTGACTATTAACGACCGGATCTTTATATTCTCCGGACGTCATTTTGGTGGTAACCTAACCGGCGGAGAAGTAAAGTCGGATATATTAGAATATGACGTAGCCAGAAACATCTGGTACGAGAGAGGAAATCTACCGGCCAGCGGGCGTGAAAATGCGTTGGCATTCACCCTGAATGGAAAAGGTTACATTGGTTTTGGAGAAAATGATACCGAAGTATTGAATGATTTATGGAGTTTTGAACCCTGATTTAAATTTACAATTTATGCATTTACAATATACAATTGGGAGAATCAACCTCAAATCAGTTGAAAGAATCATTATTATTTCTTTGATTATATTCCTGTTACCCTTTGGCGTTTCGGCTCAGAATGATACGATTAAGTATGACATAAACATGTTGGGTGTAGCATCATCGGGTACTTATTCACCATTTTGGTTACAAAACAAATCATACGGAAAAATTGCTTCATCTCCGTATAGTGCCAATCTTCTTCTGGGAGTATCGAAAGATTTCAACAAAGGTTCAAAAAATTTTGATTATGGTTTCAAAGCTGACTTTTTAATTCAGACTAATCAAAGTAAAACAAATACCTATTTTCATGAGTATTATGCCAAAGCACGTTTCCTCGTCTTTGATTTTATTGCCGGTGCCAGGGAAGAACACATAGGAAACCAGGATTCCAGTTTATCCTGTGGTGGGTTACTTTTTTCAGAAAATGCACGTCCTATGCCCAAAATAACTCTTGGCATTGAACATTTCACTCCGGTACCTTTTACAAACGGATTTGTTGAAATTAAAGGAGCTTTGGTACATGGTTGGTTTACCGATAATCTTTATGATCAAAACGTTTTGCTTCATCATAAATATGTTTATCTGAAACTGGGAGGAAAACTTCCGGTTCATATCCAGTATGGTCTGGATCATGTAGCACAATGGGGTGGCAATCTACCCGGATTGGGAGCGCAACCGGCAGGATTAAAAGATTATATTGATATATTTTTCGGTCGTTCCGGCGGATCCGATGCACTCCGAACCGACCAGATCAATGCCCTGGGCAACCACATTATATCGCAAAGTATGAAACTGGATGCTGATATTTCGGACTTTAAAATCAGTGGATACTGGCAAAACATTTCGGAAGACGGACCCATCAGGGAGATTTGGAATACCATCAATTTACCCGATGGGCTTTGGGGAGTTTCTATACGGAACAAGAATTTCCCCTATGTAAAGGGAATCTTATATGAATACCTCAATACAACAGATCAATCGGGTCCCTATCACGATAAAGACGGTCTGATTTATGGCGGAAACGATAGTTATTTCAATAACGGTGTTTATCAAACCGGTTGGACCTACTATTCCAGAACAATCGGTACACCTTTTATCACATCACCTCTTTACAATAAAAATGGAGAGAAATATATTTTAAACAACAGGGTTCAGGTTCATCATTTTGGAATAGAAGGAGATATTGAAGGATTTCAATACAGGGCATTAACTTCGTTTTCGAATAATTATGGAGCTTATAATGAACCATATCCTAATGTTTTGAAAAATACATCTGTATTGATTCAACTCAACAAAAAATTTCCGAAAATTGTCAATGTAGAATTTGGATGTTCGTTTGCAGCTGATTTTGGACCTATGTATGGAAATTCAGTGGGTTTACAATTTTCTATTCGCAAAACCGGAATTCTATTCAATTATTAAACCTGATGTCAAAAGACAAACAAGCTATAAATAATTATGCCTAAAAAACTAAGCCCCAAAACCAATATAGGGATAAAAGTATTGGTCGGTTCAGCCTGCGAGATATTATTTTGAAGTTTAAGAATGGAAGGACGCAACTTTTTAATTGCAAAAAAACAAATCATAGCTGCCAGGACGCCTACAATCATACCACCAAAGATGTCACCCGGATAATGAACACCTAAATAAACACGGGAATAAGACAAAAGTGCTGCCCAACCAAAAATGACAAAAGTATATTTCCTGTTTTTGAAAAGGATTGAAGACAGCAAGGCAAAACCAAAGGAATTGGCAGCGTGAGATGATACAAAGCCAAACATTCCTCCTCCATAACCTTTCACTAAATGAACCATCCCTTTTAAGTCCTCAGCATGAGAAGGACGCAGGCGTTGAACAGCATGTTTAATAAAGCCTGATGACACCTGATCAGCAATAACAATACAGAGTACCAGAGCCAGTATCACCCATACGGATTCACGTTTCCATTTTTTAATTACAACATATAAGGCCGCAATATAAAGCGGGACCCAGGTAAGTTTTGCACTAATGGCAAACATGATTCCATCGAAAAAGGAAGCATGAATTCCATTTATGAACAGGAATAAATTTGTATCCCAGAGATTCAGAGTATTTATTATATTCATTTCACGAAATGTTTAAATGATTGAAAATTGAAATTCCGGGATTGGGTACATTCGAAACAAGAAGTCCAGTTTAGCTTTTATATTCAGTATGATTATATCTTTTCAATACTCTTTTGTTCGACCCAACCTATACTTCCATTTCCCAGAGTAATTTCTGTCCAGTTACCTAAAGTGCTTTTTATAATGACTTTAGTCCCTTCATGCAATTGGAACAAATCTGTTCCACTTTTATCCGGTGAACTTTTGGCTGTAATAACGCCCGACATTACTATAGCTTCACGATGATTAAGCATCTGATCCTTGCGAACTCCTGAAAAAACAACAGTAACGAGACTTAAACCCAAAAATGCCAAACCTATATAAAATGAAGATTTACGCAATTGACGGGACGATCCAAAAACGAATAAAAAGGCCGAAAGCAGGAAAAGGATAAAAATCGAAACACTTACAATAAGCCATTGATTGGAGGTCATGAATTTAATAAGGTTTTCAATCCAACGACCAAGAAAAAAAGAAGGCGTTGGGACAATATTATCAATTACTTTCAATTGAGCCAATTCCAGATTGTAACGGGCATCATCAAACCGGGGAGACAGACGCAAAGCACGTTCGTAATTTAGAATTGATAATCCTACTTCATTCACTTTGAAATATGCATTTCCCAGATTATAATATAGCTCGGGGGCAACTCCTTCAGTAGACAAAACTTTTTCATATTGTTTTGCGGCATCTGTATAATTGCTTTTTGCATACATATCATTAGCCAGTTTCACTGCATTCGACTGAGCAAAAGAAGCTAAACAAAAACACAAAATTAAAGATAAAAACAGAGCTATGCGTTTCATATATTGGTTGAATTATATGTTTACGATTTTTTAATAAAGTTTTCTAATTCACTTATGGTATCGATGGTCTCATCGTATAAATTACCCATTTCCTGTTGACCTGAATTTGGAGCGTAACGGGCAAATTCACAGGTATTCAGAATTTGAGTGAACTGTTGAACAACAGCAGGATCAACTCCACGACTTGCTAATTCCAGTTCAACGCGTTCCTTCGTAAGTGATGCTATCGGTATCGATAACTTATCACTCAGATAAGTCCAGGTTGCTTTAAGAACTTCTTCGTAGAACTTATCTTTATCACCTGCATTCAATAACTTCTGAGCAATTTTCAATCGTTTCCGGGCAACACTATTAGCTTTTTTATTTCTCACAAAAGCTAAATTGGAGTTCTCCTTAATTTGCTTACGGAAGAAAACGAATAAAAATAACGAAACAAGCAAGGGGATTAGATACAGCAACCAGCACAAGAGTGTTCCAAAAAGCGGTTCCTCATCATGAGATAAGGTGAAATTTCCAGTCTGTATATACCGGATGTCTTTACCTAACAGTTTTACATCCTCTTTATCAACAAATGATGTTCCGACAACAGTTGTATTATCACCCCCATCACCTTTTAAAACCTGTAACTTATAAGCCTGAGTTCGTAATGTTTTATAGGTTTTTTCATTCACATCAAAATACGAGAATTCTGTTGCAGGAATTTCGAAATCACCTGAATGACGTGGTATAAACAGGTATTCAATTGATTTTGAACCTGTGACTCCATTGGAAGTGGTTTTAAAGTTATTATTTACCTTTGGATCATATACCTCAAAGCCATCCGGGAATTTTATATCCGGATTCTTTATCAGTTTCATATTCCCGGTTCCCTCAATATTTATTTTCAGGGTAACGGCATTATTGGCTTTTATCGTATTAGTGGACAAGGAGGAATTCAGCGTAAAATGGCCTACCGTACCACCAAAAGAAGCCGGTTTATTAGCTGGGAGTGCATTTACATTAATTTTCAATCCCGGAGCTATTAAATTCTTGGAAACGTTTGTATATGAATCAAAGAAATCATCGAAAATACTTCTTGATGCAGTTTTGTTTTGAACACGTACAACTGCTTCGAAATTTCCCTTATCTATTTGAATAACACCCGATCGTTGTGGGAAAAGTAGCACCTGATAAAGTACAACAGTTCCGTAATTTCGGCCTTTAAAGTTTTCGTATGAGAATTGTTTGTTTTGAGGTTGATCGATTTCCTGCTTCATAAAACCATCGAAATCGGGCATCTTTTTATTTACACATTGGTCAACATCTGCCAAAGTATATAACTTGTAGGTAACTAAAATGGCTTCCTGTTCGTAAACATTCGTCCTGGAAGCCGTCGTTTTAATAAAAATATTATCATTGGAAATTGCTTGTGATCCGGAAACGGATTCGGACTGATTGTTCTGCGACTTTGATGCAGCATCAGCAGGAAGAACTTTGATGGAGACACCATTGGAAGTATACTTCTGATTATTCACTATTACACTGGCTGACCCGATAGTAAATGTTCCGGTTTTCTGTGCCTGAAGTGTATAAGTATATGAAACAGAAACAGAGGATGATGATCTCCCGTTAATAATCTGCATGCTGGAACTGTTTGACTGAAAAGGTCCGGCAAGAATATCAAAATTCGACAACTCGGGTACGCGCAAATCTTTGCAGGCCGCATTTACCGAATATACCAATTGAAAAGGCTTGTCCAATATCACCGTAGAAGGTGCAGAAGCAGTAAAACGCACAGGTTCATCTGCTTTTACGACCGAAATGCCAAGCAACAAAAACGATAAAAAAATTAGTTTGCGTTTCATATATTTATCTGGAGTCTTTTGAATTATAATTTATGTACTTAACAACTGCAGCTAAGCAGTGATAAATACAATATTGTTTACCAGTCTTTTTCGGCATTCTTAGTACCTCTGACCTGTTGTTTTTTTACTTTATCCTGTGTATTTTTTTCATCCTGCATCAATGCA
>JAQTOL010000186.1 GCA_028748945.1 Paludibacter sp. | reverse complement strand
GGATTTACGCATGCCAGGAATGGATGGTCTGGAGTTGACCATTAAGATTAGAGAGGATAGAAGAACCTCTCACATCCCGGTTATTTTGCTTACAGCCGTTACCGATCTTGAAAGTAAAGTGGCCGGTATGAAAGCCGGTGCTGATGATTATATCACAAAGCCTTTCAGTTCGGCATTTCTGCAGGCACGTATTGAGAATTTAATGAACCGGCGAAGACAATTACAAGAGTTTTATCGGTCACAAATAATAACTTCTAAAACAGATTATGCCCTTCCACCCTTGGAAATCAGATCGCAGGAAGAAGTATTTATGCAACATTTAATTCAAATATTAAATGTAAATTTGGAAAATTATGACCTGAATATCGATTTACTTGCCAATGAATTAGGAATGAGCCGAACTGTTTTTTTTAATAAGATAAAGAGTTTAACTGGATTTTCACCCATTGAGTTTGTGCGTGAAGTTCGGTTTGAACGTGCCGCCGAGTATATGCGCGATACCCAGTTGTCGGTTTCGGAAATTTCGTATAAAGTAGGGATTGAGGACCCACGCTATTTTAGCCGTTGCTTTAAGCAAAAGTTCGGCAGTACTCCATCGGAATACAGACAGCAGCATTTGGAAGATATAAATTAAGAGATAAAATAAATTTAAAAAACTAATTAGTATGAAAACATTAAAATTCAAGGTATTACCGGTCATTTTCTTTAGTTGTCTGTTCACATCGGGCTTTGCTCAAAAAAAAGTGATGTTGGACAATTATTATAACAATGAGACAAATACTAAAACCGGTAAATCATTTCACTATATTTGGGAAGACACAGCTTTAAGCGGATTTTCGGAACTTGGTGCTCTTTTTCAAAGCAAAGGAGCAGTTTTGGCTACACTGAAAGCAAAGCCTACTGAAGAAAACCTAAAAGGTGCCGGAATTTATATAATTGTTGATCCCGACACAAAACTTGAGACAGCCAATCCTAACTATATGGATAACGAAGCTGCTAATGCAATATCCAAATGGGTCAAAGCAGGAGGTGTTCTGGTTATGTTAACTAATGATGGAAAAAATTGCGAGTTGGACAGTTTTAATATGTTGGCGGCTAAGTTTGGGATGAAATACAACAATGTATTATTGCATCCTGAATTAAAAGCTGAACCGGGAATGCCCCGAAATTATAATAGTTGCGCCTCTACCAATTTGCCCAATCATCCATTGTTTAAAGGTGTAAATAAGATATTTCTAAAAGAAGTTTCTTCTATAACATGTACAAAACCTGCCAAACCGGTGTTGGAAGAAAACGGACAAGCTCTTATGGTTCAGGCAAAATATGGTAAAGGGTTTGTTTTTGCTGTTGGTGATCCATGGCTTTACAATGAATATATTGACCACGCTCATTTACCGGTTGATTTTGAAAATTTGAAAGCGGCTAAAAATTTAGTTGACTGGTTGTTAAGTGAATCCAAATAGATTCTCACCAGTACATTAAGATTATAAATAAGGCGGAAATAGAAATAAGAGATGGTTTACTGTCTCTTATTTTTTTTGCGTCAATATTCATAATTAATTTGATTTATTATTTTAAAAACAATATGCATAACCTATTTATAAATAGAGCTATATGACTATTTGTAGATTCTCTGTTAACGTCCGTGTCCGCACACGAAAGTAAAAATAGTTTTGTATCTTCAAAATATATATTACTTTTGTACACAATAACGACTGTGTACGAACACGGGATAATATTATTGCGATAAATATGAAAGAAATCAACCCTAAAATACGCATAAAAGATATTGCAATTCTGGCGGGTGTATCGGAGGGTACAGTTGACAGAGTATTACACGAAAGAGGGGATGTTTCCGCTAAAAGCTTAGAGGCTGTGAATAAAGTTCTGGATGAAATTGACTATACCCCAAATCTTTTGGCACGTTCACTGGCTTCCAAAAAACAGTACCGCTTTGTTTGTCTGTTTCCGGCACATCAAAACGCAGATTACTGGCACAGTGTTGACAACGGCTTTACTCAGGCGGCCCGTGAATTTACCCATTACAATGTACATATTGAAAAAAGATATTTCAACCAGTATGATGTTTTTTCTTTTGTTGAAGTTTCCAATGCTGTTTTTGAACAAAAACCGGATGCAGTATTTATTGCTCCGATTTTTAGAAATGAAACATTGGAACTTTGCGAAAAACTGACCCGGGAGGATATACCCTTTTCATTTATCGATTCATTGATAGAGGAAGTGAATTTCCTGACTTATTACGGTCAAAATTCATTTCAAAGCGGTTATATTGCTGCCAAATTATCACTCAGTTCTCTTTCCGATCATGCACAGGTATTGATTGTCAGAACGCAGCGAAAGGGAGCAGTTTCCAATCAGACATTGAACCGATATAACGGGTTTATGCAATTTATAAATGACAATCATCTTGCCGGCCATCTGGAATTGAGTTCAGTGGAAATAAAAGATAACGATGAACTTGCCAATAAGGAATCAATCCGGAATATTTTTGAATCAAACAACAATATAAAAACGGTTATTACCTTTAATTCCAGGGTTCATCAACTGGCTAAACATTTGGAAGAATTGAATCTGACCGATGCAAAACTGATTGGTTATGATTTATTGGAACAAAATGTAGCCTATTTGAAAAAAGGTGCCATTTCATTTTTAATTGCTCAACGACCGGAAAACCAGTCTTATTTTACAGTCCGTGATATGTGTAGAGAACTTATTTTCAAAGAAAAGATTACAAAAGTAAATTATGTTCCGATTGACATTCTGATAAAAGAGAATATAGAATATTATCTGGAAATGAAATAACCGGAAATGCCGGGGCGCATACCCCATAAACAAAGAATATAACAATCAAATAATCAAATCACCTCAATAATTAGCATTATGAAATTAGGAAAATTTAGTATTGGTACCGGCGACCGTTTTTCGCATCAGGGCGAAGCGCAGTTAAGAGCCATTATGAAAGCGAACAAGTCCGGTTTAGACATTAGTCCTGTTTGGAACAAATCAAACCGTGAGCACACGTACGTTCATACCCTTCCGGGAGATGTACGTATAGAAGCCGACGCTGCGGTTGCTGCGCTTGGTTTTAAAGGTAAATACTTTGTAGATGCCGATCATATTAATTTAAGTAATGTGGCTCCCTTTGTTGAAAGTTCGGATTTCTTCACCCTTGATGTTGCTTCTTTCATTGGAAAAGAAAGCAAAGCGGAAGATATTAACGCGTTTGTTGCTTCCTGCAGCAAATATATGGGAAATTTAGTTGTTCCGGGTATTGTACATCCATTGGTGGTTACTGAGAGTTTATTAAAGACAATTGCTGCAAATTTCCTGGCTGCAACAGAACAGGCCTCAGAAATTTATAAATTCCTGAAATCTTCAAAAGGGGAAGGCAATTTCATTACAGAAGTATCGATGGACGAAGTGGAAACACCTCAAACACCGATTGAATTGCTTTTTATTCTGAAAATGCTTGCCGATAAAGGTGTTCCTGCTCAAACCATTGCACCTAAATTTACGGGTCGTTTCAACAAAGGTGTTGATTATACCGGTGATGTAACTCAGTTTGCAAAGGAATTTGAAGAAGATGTACTTGTTCTTGATTTTGCCGTGAAAGAATTTGGATTACCCGAAGAAATCAAATTAAGTATACATTCGGGCAGCGATAAATTCTCCATTTATCCAGTAATGGCTGCAGTGATTAAGAAATATGACAAAGGTTTGCACTTGAAAACTGCAGGAACAACCTGGCTTGAAGAAGTTATCGGACTGGCTGTTGCAGGTGGCGAAGGATTGGAACTGGCAAAACAGATTTACGCTAATTCATTTAACCGTAAAGATGAACTTTGTGCTCCTTATGCTGATGTCATTGATATTGACGAATCAAAACTTCCGTCGGTTGCTGAAGTGAATACATGGTCCAGTGAGAAATACGCCAACACGCTTCGTCATATTCCGGGACATCCCGATTATAACGCTAATTTCCGTCAGTTGATTCACGTAGCCTATAAAGTGGCTTCCGAAATGGGTAAAACCTATACCGGCTTGCTTGAAAAATATGCAGATGTAGTTGGTTCATGCGTGGAAGAAAATATCTACGAACGTCATTTAAAAAGGTTGTTTAATCTGTAAAACAAGAAAACAACCCCTAACCCCTATCGGTATAGGGTAATAAAAAAAATATCAAAACTAACTTTCCTTATCCCCTCCACGATAGCTATCGGGATAGGGGCTAGGGGTAAATATTATAAAATGAAAAACTTATTCGATGTAAAAGGGAAAGTGATTGTTATCACTGGTGGTGCCGGTATTCTCGGTAGAGGAATGGCTGAATATATGGCTGAACAGGGTTGTAAAGTCGTTATTTTAGACAGAGCTGACGCGGGAGTTGCGTTGGCTGAAGAAATCAAATCAAAAGGGGGTGAAGCGCTGTATTTGAATACGAATGTTCTTGAAAAAGAAGCGTTGGAACAAAATGCAAAAGACATTGTCGCTACTTTTGGGCGGATTGACATTTTAGTAAATGCTGCCGGTGGAAACATGGCCGGTGCTACCATTGGACCGGACCAGACTATTTTCGATCTTCAAATTGATGCGTTCGAGAAAGTGGTTGATTTGAACTTGTTTGGGACCGTTTTACCATGTATGGTATTTGGAAAGATTATGGTCGATCAAAAAGAAGGAAGTATTATAAATATTTCTTCCGAATCGGCAATTCGTCCGTTGACCCGTGTAGTAGGTTACGGTGCTTCTAAAGCGGCGGTAACAAACTTTACTAAATTCCTGGCAACTGAAATGGCCAGCAAATTCAGCGAAAAAATACGTGTAAATGCCATGGCTCCGGGTTTCTTCTTAACCGAACAAAACCGTGCGTTGATGACTAATCCCGATGGAACTCCAACACCAAGAGGACAATCGATCGTTGCTCACACACCATTCGGTCGTTTGGGAGAACCAGATGAATTATTCGGAACACTTCATTGGTTGGCCAGCGATGCTTCAAAATTTGTGACAGGTACATTAACCGTTATTGATGGCGGATTTGATGTGTTCTGTATTTAATCAGAATAAAGAACAAAGACAATAGAATAAAGACAAGTGGCAGTTTATGCTGTCCACTTGTCGTTTTCAATTTATAATAGGTATAAGATTATTCACTGAAACAATTTGTCAATCATAAATTGTAAATTTTAAAATCGTAAATTAGATTATGTATTTATGTAAACAATCGTGGAGATGGTACGGTCCAAATGACCCGGTATCATTGTGGGATATTCGTCAGGCCGGGGTTACCGATGTAGTTACCGCTTTACATCATATTCCAAATGGAGAAGTATGGCCGGTGGATGCAATACAGTATCGTAAACGTATGATTTCGGAGGCAGGTTTAAAATGGTCCGTAGTGGAAAGCGTTCCTGTGCACGAAGACATTAAAAAACGTAGCGGAAATTATAAAGAATATATCAATAATTATAAAGAAACCATTCGCAACCTGGCTGCCTGTGATATTCGTATTCTGACCTATAATTTCATGCCGGTACTTGACTGGACAAGAACAGATCTGGCTTATGAACTTCCCGATCGTTCACGTGCATTGCATTTTGAAATGGCGGCTTTCGTTGCTTTTGATTTATATATCCTGAAGCGTCCGGGTGCGGAAAATGATTATACGGTCGATCAGATTTCGAAAGCGAAAGCCCGTTTCGATAAAATGAGCGAAAAGGAAATTGAAACCATTACCCGTAATATTATTGCCGGTTTACCCGGTGCCGAAGAAAGTTTCAATCTGGCACAGTTTCAGGCTGCACTGGACACTTATAATGAAATAAGTGAGGTGGAACTCCGCAATAACCTGTTTTATTTTATCAATGAAATAGCTTTTGTTGCTGAGGAAGCAGGAGTAGTGTTGGCAATACACCCGGATGATCCTCCGCGTGCTCTGTTCGGTTTGCCGAGAATTCTGAGTAATTCGGAAGATATACGCAAATTGTTTAATGCGGTTCCGTTGAAATCAAACGGATTGTGTCTTTGTGCCGGCTCTCTTGGTGTTTCAGCCGATAATAACATTCCTGAAATGATAAGAGAATTTGGTGAAAGAATTTATTTTGCACATCTGCGTGGTACAAAGAGAAATGAAGAAGGCGATTTCTATGAGGCAGATCACCTCAACAGTGATGTTGATATGTATGAAGCCATGAAAGCTTTACTCGTAATAGAATATACATACAAACGCAATATCCCGGTTCGTCCGGATCACGGTCACCAAATGCTGGACGATTTGCACAAGAAAACAAATCCGGGTTATTCGGCTATCGGACGTCTCAAAGGACTTGCTGAGTTGCGCGGACTGGAATACGGTATTTCAAAAACACTGTTTTAAAAATGACTCAGCCCCCTAAATCCCCCGGAGGGGGACTTAAGGACTGATTCGTTGAAGGTTATTAATAAACTTAGTCTCAAAAGTCCCCCTCCGGGGGATTTAGGGGGCTTTAAATCTAACTAATCATGAGTATTGAATTAAAAAAAGACACAAAGT
>JAQTOL010000185.1:3394-6583 GCA_028748945.1 Paludibacter sp. | reverse complement strand
CTCTTTTTCTAGCCAGGTATTCCTTGGCAACCAGATTCATTCCATCACGAAGCGGAGTTACCAGGGCAATATCTGCTATATGGTACATCGCCACCAATTCATTAAAGTCAAAACTATGATAGAAATAATACACAGGAGTCCAGTTAACAGTTGAATAAATACCATTAATTGAGCCGATTGTTTCATCAATTTTCGTTGTCAAATCCGCGTAACGATCCACCGAATGGCGGGAAGGTACGATAATCATGGCCATCGAAACTTTTTCTTTGTATTCCGGATGTTTTTCCAGAAAAAGAGCAAAACCTTTTAGCCTGTGAAGTATTCCTTTGCTGTAATCCAACCGGTCAACCGAAAGAATCAGTTTGTGTAACCCAAAGTTATTATTTAATTCAATCGCTTTTTGTTGCACCGAATCCTCAAGTATCGCATCATGATAGAGATTGTAATTAATACCCATTGGGAAAGCATCCACATAAGCGATACGATTGGAACGGAAAACCTGATCCAGTTTAAAACGTACATCCAGTACCCTTTCAGCAGCACTGACAAAGTGTCTCATGTAATCGTGCGTGTGAAAACCGATTAAATCTGCCCCAAGTAGTCCGTTCAGCAACTCGGCTCTTTCAGGCAATACACGGAAAAGTTCGTAGGATGGAAAAGGAATGTGGTGAAAATAACCGATACTAATATTTTCAACAGATTTTCTAAGCAGTTGAGGTAAAAGCATCAATTGGTAATCCTGAACCCAAACGATATCACCCGGTTCAATAAATGGCAATGCTGCCTGGCAAAATAAATTATTTACCTCTTTGTACGATTCCCAGTATTTGTTTTCGTATTCAACAAAGGAGTAAAAATAATGGCACAATGGCCATAAAGTACTGTTACTGTAACCTTCGTAATAGTCTTGAATCTGATCGGGCGTAAGAAAAACCGGATGGAAATCAAAAGGTTCCAGATGGGATGTAATTTGATCTTGTTCTTCCCGGGTTTCGGCATAGGCACCCGGCCAACCGATCCAGTGTTTTTCAAGATCCATTTCCAGCGAAGCAAGTCCGGTAGTCAAACCACCTTCACTTCGGACAAATTCAAATCCATCGTTTTCCGTTTTAGTTGCTTTCAGCGGAAGTCTGTTCGAAATAATAATGAGTTTCATCTGGGTGTAGGTTAGTTATTTTCAACTATCGATTCCTACAAAGTTACAAAACAAATTGGTTAAATTTTTATTATTTCTTCAAAAAGAATAGTTGTTTGTATGATAATAGAATATTGATAACATTGATATTAAAATATTTCAGCACAAATTTTCATTAATAACGGGAGAACTGTAGTGAGTTCTCCCGTTATTAAAAAGCTGTTATTATTTTGGTTTCGTTAAAAACAAGATATTAAATAAGCTCTTATCTGGAAAATTACAATCTCAATCTTTTAGATTTAGATTATTTTGTAAATTTCCATAATACTTTCCAGTATATGATCAAAATCAATTTTCAAATCAATCAACTTACCGCTGTGAATATCAAAAACCCATCCATGGACGGTTATGGACCGGTCTTTATATGCTTTTTGAACATCGGGGGTTTTGATAAGATTTATGCATTGTTCCTGTACATTTAGTTCAACCAGTCTTTTATATTTCAATTCTTCATCCTCTATTGCATTGAGTTCTGTTTTGTGGAGACGATATACATCACGTATATTACGCAACCATGGATTTAATATACCTAAATCGGCCGATTGCATGGCTGCTTTAACTCCGTTGCAGTAATAATGTCCGCAAACAACTATGTGTTTCACTTTTATGTGGCTTACCGCGTAATTGATAACAGACATCGCGCTTAAATCGGTGTTGGGAATCATGTTGGCAATGTTGCGGTGAACGAAAACTTCACCGGGTTGTACACCCATCAGTTCTTCCGCCGAAACACGACTATCTGAACATCCAATGTATAGAATTTCAGGGCTATGAGTTGCAGATAATTTTTTGAAGTAATCTTTATCTGTCTTCAGTTTCTGTACTATCCACTTTTGGTTATTTTGAAAAATATATTTGATTTCCATACTGAATTTTGGTTTGTTACCGTTAGATTGTAACAAAACTATTGTTTAATTTATGATTGTATAACCCTGATTTCAGACGTAACTTCAATGGCTTTGCGATAAAGGGCTTCCACTCCGCAATAGGATTCTTCCGACATATGAACCGCTTTTTCAAGTTTGTCCATGGGAAGGTCTTTTCCTGTGAATTCGTAAATAACATGCATCTTGTAATACTGTCTGGGATGCTCATCGGTCACATCTCCCTGTACTTCGATGCTACATTTTTCAATTTCCACACGCATTTTTTTTAGTATTGAAACCACATCCATTCCCGTACAGCCACTTAAAGCTACCAACTGCAGCTTTTTAGGACCCGGACCAGAGTTTTTTCCACCACCTTCTTCAGGTGCATCCATAATAACTTTGTGACCATTTATATCTGCTTCGAAGGCCATACCGCCTATCCATTCTGTTTTTATAATGTGTTTATCTGACATTTTTTTGAAATTATAATTGTTTATTACTTAATCAAAATAACATATTTTATCCCGACATTGTTTAGGCCGGGGTTTTTTCTCTGAATAAAATTTGTACTTTTGGGGAAAATTAAATTGATATAAAAATGAAAAAGCAACTTATTTTCTTGGTGTTAATGATGATGGTTTTTAATCTGACGGCTCAAAATCAAAACTATAAGCTATTAATTGGAACATATACCAATGCCGGTAAAAGTCAGGGAATTTATTCCTACGATGTTGATATGAAGACCGGAGTATTTATTCAAAAATCGGTTACATCCGGAGTTACAGATCCAAGTTTCCTGGCTATAACACCCGATAAGAAATTTGTTTATTCAGTAAACGAGAGTACCAACGGAAGTGCTGCTGTTGCCTTTTCGTTCAATAAACAAACAGGTAAACTCACTAAATTAAATTCTTCTTTGACAAATAGTGGGGGACCGTGTTACATTTCAGTAACCGACAAAAATGTGTTTACAGCTAATTATGGAGGTGGAAGTATTTCTGTGTTTGGGCGTAATACTGATGGATCGCTTAGCAAAGAACTGCAATTGATTCAGCATATCGGAAAAAGTATTAATACCGAACGTCAGAACGAGCCGCATGTACATCAGGTAATTCTGTCTCCCGA
>JAQTOL010000185.1:0-3384 GCA_028748945.1 Paludibacter sp. | reverse complement strand
AACTGATAAAGTGACTGTTTATAAATATAATCCGGCTTCAAAAAAGGAGATTTTAGTTCCATTTGATTCTCTAACTGTAAAATTGGGAAGCGGACCACGTCATGCCGCTTTCAGCAAAGATGGAAAAAAACTGTATTTGGTTCATGAAATTGATGGAACTGTTTCGGTGTTGGAAATGAAAGATGGGAAGTTGAATTTACTACAGGAAACTTCGCTTGTCAGAAAAGATAAAATTATAAACAGAGGAGCTGAGATTGAACTTTCAGCGGATGAAAAATTTCTCTATGCTACGAATCGCGGAACCGCTAATGATATTACCTGTTTTACGGTTGGAAGTGATGGAAAACTAACGTTCAAACAACAGGTTTCAACCGGCGGGGATGGCCCGCGTAATTTTGCCATTACACCCGATGGCCAATTCATCTTTGTTGCTCATCAAAATTCGGACAATATTGTGATATTTAAACGTGATCTTCAATCCGGATGGCTTACTGATACCGGAAAACGGATAAAAGTAGGTGCACCGGTTTGTTTGGTGTTTTATTGAAATAAAGAAAGGGAATTGTTTTCACAATTCCCTTTCTTTATTTCAGTCATTTCCTATTTTACAGGAGCAGTTTCCTCAAATGTTACTACAAATTCGACCCTTCTGTTAGTAGCTCTTCCCTTAGTGGTTTTATTCGATGCTACCGGTTTTGTATCTCCAAAACCATGCGAAGTCATTCGTTCTGCATTGACTCCTTTTCCAATCAGATAATCCCTGACTGCGGAAGCGCGTTTCTCAGAAGTGACTAAATTTGCTTCAGGTTTGCCAACGTTATCTGTGTAACCCTGTATGTCAACTATATAAGTTGGATTATCTACGAGTACTTTTGCAATCTGATCCAGAATGCTGTAAGAAGTTTTCTTAATAACTGTTTTCCCTGATTCAAATTGAATTCCCTGAAGTGCTTTCTTGAATAATGTTTTCACTTCACTTTTTACTTCAGGGCAACCTTTATTGGTTACAGTACCCGGAATTTTCGGACAATTATCCAAATAATCTGCAATACTATCACCATCAGTATCACGTGGGCAGCCATTTTCGTCAATCATTCCGCGAGCTTCTATCGGCGTATTTGGGCATTTATCAAGATAATCCGGAACACCATCATCATCTGTATCTAACAGGCAACCATTTTTATCAACAAATCCACGGGCTTCAGCAGGTGTATTTGGACACAAATCGAGGTAATCATATACGCCATCACCATCGGAATCAAGAGGACAACCGTTTTTATCAACCAAGCCACGGGCAAGTACAGGAGTATCGGGGCAAAGGTCCAGATAATCAGGAACTCCATCTTTATCTAAATCGGATGAACAACCAACCGAATCGACCTGAATTCCTGCCGGAGAATCGGGACATTTATCCAGATAATCCGGAACTCCATCTTTATCGGAATCAAGTGAACAACCAACTGAATCAACCAAAGCCTTTGATGCTTCAGGAGTATCAGGACATTTATCTAAATAATCAGGCACTCCATCACCATCAGTATCCAACGGACAACCGTTTGTATCAACCATTCCAAATGCTGCTTTCGGAGTATTCGGACAATTGTCGAGATAATCGGGAACGCCGTCACCATCGGTATCAATCGGACAGCCCTTTTTGTCAACCAATATTTTTAAAGGAGTTTCGGGACATTTGTCCAAACGATCAACCACACCATCATGATCGGTATCTTTTGGTTTTCCAATCACAAAACTTCCTCCAAATGTGATGTTTAAATTTACTTTATCAATTGGCAGAAACTGTTTGTTCAGTTTTGGTGTAATATAATCCGAAGCAATGTATAAATTTATCCATTTGGGAGAAAAACTAATTCCTAGTCCATAACGATTGAAATCTTTGTTTAAAATATCATATGTACCGGAAAAAGTTATCCAGGAAAGCGGCTTTAAAGTAAGTGCTCCAATTAATTGGTTATTATGAATTAAGCCGGAATTATAGCTTTGATAAAGCATTCCCAACCGAATATCATGTTTATCACTTGCAAATGCACTTAATTCGGCAGACGCATTGATAGTATAAGGTAAATTATCAATAATATCCTGTGAATTTGTTGTTTCTTTAAACTTGATTAAGTTGGTGGCATCGGTTTGTAGTTGTTTCAGCTGGCCATCAATACCTAAACTATCAATTCCAATATTGGAAAACCCGGAAAAGTTCACGTTGCTTGTTGCAGTACCTTTCTGAATAGAACTGGCATTCCACTTCATAATACCGATATCATTTACGGAAGCAGCTAATGTTAAGTGTTTAATCGGTTTATAGGTAACACCAAAATCAAATGCAGCACCTAATCCTGACGGTTGTAAGTTCGAAGTATTAAAGGCGGGTTTTGAAAAATCATAATAATTGTCAGCATCTTTTTCCATACTTAATTGATTGGACATAATGTATGATTCTCCAATTGCAGCAATATTAAAACTTGTGTCAGATAACAAAACATCAAACTTGGTGTAATTAATTTTTACTTTTGAGAGACCAACCAATAACTTTGCATTTAAACCTACTCTAAGATTTGAAAGTATATCCCGGGAATATCCCAACGAAGCCTGAATCATATTGGTTTGTTCAACGCTGAGATTTTTAAAATCATACACACTGTTTGAATTTGCCATTCCTAACTTTGCAAACTTGAAAAAATCATATGGTAAATTTACATCCAGATTTTCTTTCATGTAGATATCGAACGACCAAAAGCTTTTTTGTGCTGTATAAAATCCAAAGGAAAGTAAATTCAACTGCATGTTTTGGTTAAAAGAAACGTTCGAAGGTAATGTATTCAGAAATGTATTCGCATCAACACTCGAATTTAAGAATGTTGTAAACTTATACTGGGAATACATTGGATTTGATGGATCTACCGGAAATATAAAATTTGACATTCCCACGCTGGTTTTAAGTCCTATTTGAATACCACCTAAAACAGGTAAGCTAAAATATCCATATTCCGGGGCAAATGAAGCGTTTAGTGTATGCCTTTGACTCCATTCATCCAAAAAGTAGGTAGAATGTACACTTTGTGATGATACACTCAGAACCGAAGCTGTTAATATCGCTAATGAAATAATCGCTCTTTTCATAGATTATCTTTGTTAATAATTTAACTAATTCTTATTAATCTCTTTATTGGTTTGTAAATAAGATTCTTATTATTCCTGTATTTTGAAATACAGGAATAATAAAATTTATTTCTTTGATTTAAGTGATGCTGAAGCGCTGTTCCCGGCCGCCAACGTGGTGCCCATGCGCGCCGCTGCGCCAGTACCTGCCCCAGCACCCGCTCAAACGGCAAACGCGCCAGCCGACGCCTGGCAGCCAGCAGAAACGCT
>JAQTOL010000184.1 GCA_028748945.1 Paludibacter sp. | reverse complement strand
TAAAGTCTCTTCAAGTCTGGATTCAATGGTATTGGGCGAATATCAAATTCAGGGACAAGTCAGAGATGCTTATTTCAAGGCTAAAGAGAGCCGGTCGACAAACAGTATGTTGAATAAGGTTTTTCAGACGGCCATACAAATAGGGAAAAAAGTTCGTTCGGAAACAAAAATCGGAGATGGTTCGGTATCGGTGGCAACATTAGCTGTGGATATGGTAAAACAAATTTTCGAAGACAGAACAAACGTAAATGTTTTGCTGATTGGCGCCGGTAAAATTTCCAAGCTGACTGCTACCTATTTGCAACAACAATTTAAGAATTGTAACATAACTATTACCAATCGTTCCGACGCCAGCGAGTTAGCAAAAAGCATTGATGGTAAAACAATTGAATACTCTCAGCGATTTGCAGCCATACTCGAAAACGATGTGATCATAGCTTCCACCAGTGCACCAAATTTCATCGTTTGCCGACATGAAGTAAACATGATGGAAGAAGCATTGCAAGGTAAAACAAGGATTTTTATTGATTTGTCTATCCCCCGAAATATCGATCCTGAGATCAATAAGATTGAAAATTGTTTTGTTTATTCCATCGATGACATCAATAAAATAATTGATTCCAATCTGGACAAAAGAAATCTGGAAGTTTCCAAAGCTGAAAAAATTATTCAGGACATTTCGGAGGATTATTTCGACTGGTACTCCAAACAATTCATTATGCCAACCATGATGGAAATAAAAAAAGGAATGGTCGTCTTAAAACAGAATACCCTTGATTTACACAGTACTTTTACAAAAAAACTGGATATATCACAAAAAGAGGAATTAAACAAATTACTGGATGCATATTCAGACAAGATTATTAAAGTAATTATGTCTAACTTACGCAAAGCCAGTACAAAAGAAGAAATGATTTCGATATCAAAGACATTAAAAAATTCCTTTAGCATAGACACTCATGAACAAGAGTAGAAAATTCGTTGTAGCCACCCGACCCAGCCTTCTGGCCTATACACAAACCCAGCAAACCGTTGATTTATTAAAAAAGAAGAATCCGGATTGTGAATTTGAAATCGTAAAGTTTTCTACCCACGGAGATATTGTAACCGATAAACCGCTGACTGCTTTTGGTGGAACCGGCGTATTTGTCAAAGAACTTGAGAATGCTATTTTACAAGGCAAAGCTGATTTTGCCGTTCATAGTTTAAAAGATGTACCCGGCATCCAACCAGATGAATTGGTACTCGCATCATTTCCGACAAGAGAAGATCCACGCGATGTTCTTTTAATCAGAAATAATTTAAGTATCAATGACCTGGATGATCATTGTATCATTGGAACCGGAAGTCCACGCCGGATGGTTCAGGTAGCCAAAATGAAACCAACAGCTGCTTTTACGGATTTAAGGGGAAATGTCGACTCCCGGTTAAAAAAACTGGAAAAGGGTCAATACGATGCCATTGTGATTGCTGCTGCCGGACTGAAAAGATTGGGAAAACAAATCGAAGCAAATGCATTTCTGTCAGTCGACACTTGTTTACCTGCCGTCGGTCAGGGTGCCATAGCCATTGAATGCCGAAATGACGATGAAGAAACAATTGCATTATTAAGAACCATCAATGATATCGATACCGAAACAGCCATCCTTGCCGAAAGAAGTTTTATGAAGACCATAGGCGGCGGATGCAAATTCCCGCTTGGTGCCTATGCTGTAATTGAAAACGGAAACGTGCAACTATCAGTTATGTTGGGGAATCATCACAGCATGCAAATCGTTCGGCTTTCAGGTCGGGCTTCCATTGCTGAAGCTGAAGAATTGGGGATAAACCTGGCTAAAAAAATAATTATTGAAGCAGGAGAATTGGGGATAGAAATTATTTCAATTCTCTGAAAATCTTCTTTCAGACGCTGACCGGGGATTTCAAATAAAAAGAACTTAAAAGTACAAGTATACTAAATTAAACGAACTAAGTGAGCACCTTAGAAAATAAAATAATCATCTCTACCAGACCGCTTTCCGTAAATGATTCCATTAAAAACCGGTTAACTGAAAGAGGGGCCATTGTACTGGATTTTCCGATGATAAAAATATGTGCAGTTGATTTGACGGGTGAAATAAAAGACAGGCTTCAGCAAATTGCTACTTATCAATGGATTGTATTTACCAGCAAAAATGGCGTTGATTATTTCTTTCAGATGTTAAACCGGTTGAATATAAAAACAGACGAGCTCTCGTCAATAAAAATTGCGGTTGTTGGAAAAATGACTTCGGAAGAAGTCTTGAAAAATAACTGCCGCCCACATTTAATCTCATCCGGCAATACTTCTGCTGATTTATTAAAAGAACTTGTCGAAAAAATTAAACCATCAGAAAAAGTTTTACTTGCTCTTGGTGAATTGGCTGAAGATACTTTTGAGAAAGGATTAGTCAATTCTGGTAAAATTACCCGGATAAATGTCTACAAAACAGTACAACCGGATATGATTTCAACAGAAATAATTGAAAGAATAAAGAAAGACAATTACCATATTATTCTTTTTACAAGCCCATCAGGGGTACAATATTTCAACAAAATTATGAGTGATAACAAAATAATTGTTGATTTCAGAACTGCTTGTATCGGTGTAACAACTGAAAAAGCAATGTTGAAAAACAATTGCAAACCTTTATTTGTTTCTCAGAGGTCAAATGGAGAAACGTTTGTCAATGAATTAGAACGATTTTTCAATAACACAAAAAATTAAGATATGTCATTTCCAGTAACAAGACTTCGTCGCTTAAGAAAGAATCCTATTCTCAGGAATATGATTTCAGAAACATCAATCAGTGTTGATGATTTAATTATGCCTTTATTTGTTTGCCCGGGTACAAATGTAAACAATCCGATTTCTTCCATGCCCGGAAATTCTCAACTTTCTATTGATTTACTTGTTGAGGAATGTGGCAAAATACTAGCAGTAGGTGTAAAATCCGTTTTACTTTTTGGAATTCCCGAAAGTAAAGATGAGACCGGAGAAGTAGCCTGTGGTCACAACAGCATTGTTCAGAAAGCGATTCGTGCTATCAAAGAACGATTTGGTGACGAAATACTTATTGTTGCTGATGTTTGTAACTGTGAATATACCACGCACGGACATTGCGGTACAATAGTAGATGGTGATGTTGACAACGACCTTACGCTTATAACACTGGCCAAACAATCACTGTCACTGGCTCAGGCCGGAGCCGATATTATCGCTCCGAGCGACATGATGGACGGACGTGTAAAGAAAATTCGCGAAATGCTTGATGAAAATGGTTTTAGTCATACGCCCATAATGGCTTATTCAGCAAAATACGCATCCGGTTTTTACGGACCGTTTCGTGAAGCTGCCGAATCGGCTCCAAAATTTGGTGATCGACGCAGTTACCAAATGAATCCGGCAAACTCGGACGAAGCTATGCGCGAAATTGCGTTGGATATCGAAGAAGGTGCTGATATCGTGATGGTAAAACCGGCTATGAGTTATCTGGATATTATTCGCCGAACGAAAGATACATTCAATATTCCTATTGCAGCCTACAGTGTGAGTGGGGAGTTCTCGATGGTGAAAGCAGCAGCAGCTAACGGTTGGATCGATGAAGAACGCATCATGATGGAAATTATTACGTCAATAAAAAGAGCCGGTGCTGACATAATCATTACCTATTTTGCAAAAGAAATAGCTGAAGTGTTGAATAGAAAATAAAAGACAACCCTTAACCCCTGTCCCCCGATAACTATCGGGGCTATCGGGGAGGAAAAACAGAGTATGAATACCGAAAAAAGTAAAATAGCCTTTCAAAAAGCACGCGAAATAATTCCCGGAGGTGTAAATTCTCCAGTCAGAGCTTTCAAAAGTGTGGGCGGACAACCATTGCTCATCAGCAAAGGTAAAGGCTCAAAAATTACGGATATTGATGGAAACGAATACATTGATTTTATCAGTTCGTGGGGACCATTAATTTTGGGTCATGCTTATCCGCCTATCGTCGAAGCAATTCAAAAAGCGGCGGAACTTGGAACAAGCTATGGTGCACCGACTTTGCAGGAAACCGAAATGGCAGAACTGATTGTCAGTATGGTTCCGTCGATTGAAATGGTGAGAATGGTTAGCTCCGGCACCGAAGCCACCATGAGTGCCATTCGGTTGGCTCGTGGTGTTACCGGGAGAAATAAAATTTTGAAATTTGCCGGTTGTTATCACGGTCATGGTGACAGTTTTTTGATTAAAGCCGGTTCAGGAGCGTTGACACTTGGATTACCAGACAGTCCGGGAGTACCCGAAAGCATTGCCAGAGACACACTCACGGCAAATTACAACGACATTGCATCGGTAGAAAAAGTTTTTGCTGAATTTGGAAAAGAAATTGCTGCGATCATCGTTGAGCCGGTTGCAGCCAATATGGGCGTGGTGCTTCCCGAAAAAGGATTTTTAGAAGGCCTGAGAACTATTACCGAGAAACAGGGTGCTTTATTGATTTTTGATGAAGTGATAACCGGTTTCAGATTGTCACCCGGTGGAGCGCAACAATATTACGGCGTGATGCCCGACATTACCACCCTTGGAAAAATTATTGGCGGAGGTCTTCCTGTTGGTGCTTATGGTGGGAAAAAAGCTATCATGGAACAATTGGCACCGGTCGGACCGATTTATCAGGCGGGAACATTATCGGGAAATCCGCTGGCAATGGCTGCCGGCATTGAAATGCTCAAAACATTGAAAAATAACGCGTCCATTTATACCGAACTCGAACGGAAATCAGCAAAACTGGAAAAAGGATTGAAAGAAAATTTGCAAAAAACAGGAACGAAAGCAGTGATCAACCGGGTTGGTTCGTTGATGACCGTATTTTTCACTGATTTGGAAGAAATCGAATCTTTCGTACAGGTTATGCAGTCGGATCAGGAAAAATATGCCCGGTATTTCAGGTTGGCTCTTGAATCAGGTATTTATTTAGCTCCTTCGCAATTCGAAGCTGCCTTTATTTCCAATGCACATAGCGATGAAGATATTGAAAAAACAATAGAAGCAAGCTTGCAAGCGATGATGAAACTGT
This sequence comes from Paludibacter sp., assembly GCA_028748945.1. Taxonomy (GTDB): domain Bacteria; phylum Bacteroidota; class Bacteroidia; order Bacteroidales; family Paludibacteraceae; genus Paludibacter. The sequence goes on along the minus strand of JAQTOL010000184.1, from coordinate 1,503 downwards.
AAATTAAAAAAACATCCTAAATCATATTTCACGAATAAAAAACAACATGTCCAATTCAATATTTACAGATACACTCCAAGGCATTAAAACAGAAAGACCCCCGGTTTGGTTTATGCGACAAGCAGGCAGGGTTTTACCTTCCTACCTTAAATTACGCGAGAAGCATAGCTTTCGCGAGTTGATGTTACAGCCGGAACTTGCTGCCGAAGTGACCCTATTGCCTGTAAATGAATTAGGTGTTGATGCTGCTATTTTGTTTTCAGATATACTTGTTATTCCTGAAGCCCTGGGAATGGAATTAAAATTTACCGATAAAGGTCCTATTTTCGAATCACCTCTTCGGGATATTCACACCCAAATAAAAAACCTGAAGCCTGACTCTTCGAAGCTTGAACATATTTACAAAGCTCTGGACATTATCAAACAACAAAAACCGGCTGATATTGCTTTGATCGGATTTTGCGGAGCACCATTCACCACTTTCTGTTACATGGTAGAAGGAAACAGTGCCAATCACAATTTCTCCAATGCCATTAAATTATTTTATAATGATCCTGAATTATCTGCTCAAATTTTGGAAATAATCACCGAACTTTCCATCGAGTATGCAACCACTCAGGCAGCACATGGTATTGATGTTTTCCAACTTTTCGAAACCCATGCCGGATTAATTCCATCCGATTTGTACATCGAACGGATACTTCCTTACGTGAAACAAATTACAAACGCCGTGAGAAATAAAAATACACCGGTAATTTTTTTCCCGAAAGGAATCGGAGCAGGAATTTCAAGTATAAAAAAAGACATTGCCGACTTTGTCAGCATCGACTGGCAAATGTCAATGAAAGATGCCAGAGCTTTGGTAGATCGTGAGGTCGGCCTGCAAGGCAATCTCGATCCGCGCATATTAGCTATTGACAATAAAATACAATTAGAAAAAGAACTCGAAAAATATCTTGAATTCGGAAAACTGAACCAAAACTGGATTTTCAATGCAGGGCATGGTTTGTCTCCGGACAATAAGATTGAAAATGTAAGATTCGTGGTAGATTGGGTAAAGAAAACTAATTGGAACAGAAACTAACCATTTTGCATTTTTACAAAAAACAAATCAATGAAAATAACCCCTCAATTTTTAGATAAATACAATAAAACCGGGCCCCGATATACCAGTTATCCACCGGCAACAAGCTTTAGTACCAATTTTACTTCTGCCGAATTTGTGCCTGCCGTTATAAAATCGAACGACGAATATCCTGAAAGTATTTCTATTTACATTCATATACCATTTTGTCCACAACTTTGTTTCTTTTGCGGTTGCAATACCAGTGCTTTTGATAGTACGATCAAAGTAAGACGTTATATCGACTGCGTCCTGAAAGAGATTGATACAGTGGCTCAACATATCGACAAATCACGCAAAGTGAGCCAGATTCACTGGGGCGGTGGAACTCCAAATTCAATAAATTATGATTTTATTGAAGAAATAATTGATAAAATAAA
>JAQTOL010000183.1 GCA_028748945.1 Paludibacter sp. | reverse complement strand
GTACAAACTGCCGGCAAAAATAAAACATAAAGGGAAACTGGAGGATGCTTATTACAATTTTGTGTATCAGCCCTATCGCGAAGCAGATGATAAAATTTCGGGGGTCACCGTTATTGCTTATGATGTAACGGTACAAATAATAGCAAAGAATGAATTGGTGATTGCGAAAGAGATTGCTGAACATGAAAAACAAATTGCGGAAATTGCGGTTAAAGCAAAGCAACAATTTTTATCCAATATGAGTCACGAAATCCGTACCCCTATGAATGCAATTATCGGGTTTACAAACGTAGTATTAAAGACTAAACTGGTGAATCTCAAATAGAATATATAAATGCCATTAAAACATCGGGAGATGCGTTGATTATTCTCATTAATGATATACTTGATCTGGCAAAAGTGGATGCAGGTAAGATGACTTTTGTACAAGCACCTTTTGATTTATCTCATTCCCTTTCGATGGTAATTCAGTTATTCGAAACAAAAATCAAGGAAAAAAATCTGGAACTAATTAATGAATTTGATCCCAAAATTCCTCAATTAGTGATAGGCGATTCGATGCGATTGCGCCAGATAATACTAAATTTGTTGAGTAATGCAGTGAAATTTACAATGAAAGGAAAAATTATTTTTCGTGTGACTGCGTTGAAAGAATATGACGAAAAAATCACTATTGAATTTAAAATTATCGATACAGGAATTGGTATTCGAAAAGAGCGATTAAGTAATATTTTCAATAATTTTGAACAAGCTGATACTGAAACAAGCAGTTTATTTGGAGGCTCGGGACTCGGTCTGGCCATTGTGAAACAACTTGTCGAACTTCAGGGTGGTACTATACTTGTTGAAAGTGAACTGGGACAAGGATCTACTTTTGGATTTGTACTGACTTTTGAAAAACCAACTTCAAAAAGTGAAATTGAAACAGTTAAAGCACCGGAACAAATTCAAAATTTAGCTCTGACTGATAAGGAATTAAAAAAAGTAAGAGTCTTGGTTGTCGAAGATATGGCTTTGAATCAGCTTTTAATAAAAATAATACTTCTGGAATTTGGCTTTGAAATAGAAACTGTCGAAAATGGAAAAATAGCCATTGAGAAAATGGAAGAAAACGTCTATGACATTATTCTGATGGATTTGCAAATGCCGGTTATGAATGGTTTCGAAGCAACTGCCTATATTCGTGATACTATGAAATCACAAATCCCTATTATCGCACTTACAGCTGATGTAACCACCGTAGATGTTGATAAATGTAAGGCCGTTGGAATGAATGATTATATTTCCAAACCCATCGACGAAAAGATATTGTACAGCAAAATCATGAAGTGCTTAAAATAAAACTCCTTTTACGAATTAAAAAGATGAATTTCTTGAATAAAAAGTTATGAAAGTATTATTTATCGGAGGAACAGGCAATTTAAGTTCGGCTTGTTCGGAACTGGCTATCACAAAAGGTATTGATTTATATCATTTAAACAGAGGTAAAAGTGCAGGCACATACGGTATAAAAGGAGCTAAAACAATTATTGCCGACATTCGGAATTTTAAAGAGGCTCAAAAAGCCCTTGAAGGTTTCCATTTCGATGCAGTTGTTGATTTTATTGCTTATGAACCTGAGCACATTTTAACTGATATAAAACTATTTACTGCTAAAGCCGATCAATTTATATTTATTAGTTCCGCATCCGTTTACCAGACTCCTCCCGAAAAACTTCCCGTGACTGAACATACTCCGGTTGAAAATCCATTTTGGGAATATTCACGCAAAAAAATTGCCTGCGAAGACATTTTACGAGATGAATACAAAGAAAAGGGATTCCCATATACCATCATCCGTCCATCGCATACTTATGGAAAAACACTTTTTCCACTTATTGGAGGATATACGGTATTAAACAGAATGATACAAGGCTTACCGGTTGTCGTTCACGGAGATGGTACTTCTGTCTGGACTCTGACACATCATAAGGACTTTGCAGTTGGATTAGTCGGTCTTTTAGGAAATAAGGATGCAATTAACGAAGCTTTCCATATCACCTCTGATGAATGGCTCACCTGGAATGGCATTTACAATATTTTTGCCGGGGAGTTGGGTATAACACCTCACATAGTACATATTCCTTCAGATATAATCGCAAAATACGACACGGTAATCGGTGATGGATTACTGGGTGACAAAGCGCACAGCATGATTTTTGACAACACAAAGATAAAAAAATTTGTACCCGCTTTCAATCCCGTCATTCCTTTCCGTGAAGGGGTGAAAGAAATTGTAAAATGGTATAAAGAAAATGTCCTGTTATTGAAACCTGATGAACACATTAATAATTTAATGGACAGGATGATCAGCGATCTTAACGATTCCAGATTGGAAAATCACAGTTAATCTAAAAAATCGTGTTTGTCTTTTATATTCTTTCATTCTAAAAACAATCCAAACACTTCAGACGTTCTTTAGTTGTATAAAAATTGGATACAAAGCATATAAAAAAGATTTAAAATGAATTTATCTATTAACACTTATCAATATGGAGACCGTCCGGAAGTAACCCTTCCCGATCGGATGTTTTACAAAGTACTTGGAGAGGAAGGTATCCGTAAAATGGTAAGCAGACATTATGATTTACTACGGGAAAGTTCAATTCAGGGACTATTTCCGGTTGAAGACGAAGAATTTGAATTGGCAAAACTCCGTTCGTCCGATTTTATGATTCAAATTTGCGGTGGCCCCGATTATTTTAATCAGCATCGTGGTAGTCCGAAGCTAATAAACCGGCATGCACCCTTTTCAATCACACCCGAAGGCCGGATCGTTTGGCTGAATTGCTATAAACAGGCACTGTTGGAACTGCCTATAGCTGAAAACATCATTCTTTCATTCTGGAATTATATAAATGTTTTCTCTTCCTGGATGGTAAATACTGCTCCCCGAACAAAATAATAAAAGTCGAATTTCAGAAATTGAAATTCGACTTTTTTATACAGATTAAATCGTTTATTTTCTAATAAACAGATTTTCAGATGATTTACGAACTTTAGTAGCTTTTACTAACTGATCATTGGTCTCATCGCGATATCCCAGCGTAAGTATGGTAACAGAACTCAGATTCTGCTCAGACAAACCAAGTATCTTGTTCAATGCTTCATTATTAAATCCTTCCATAGGTGTTGCGTCAACACCTTCAGTTGCCGCTGTAACTATTCCTACACCGAAAGCGATATATGCCTGTCGTGCTGTCCAAATAAAGTTCTGATCAGCTGTTCCGGCTACAATACCAGCAAACGCTGCACGAAAATTATTCAGCGCATCAACCGGAACTCCTCTGGTACCGGCTATTAATTGCATATATTCGTCAACCTGTTCTGCATTAATCTTCTTATTAGCAGCAAAAACCAAAATATGCGATGCTTCCTTTATTTGAGGTTGAGGGCAAGCTTCATTAAAAATTCTTTCACGAAGTTCCGGACTTTCTATCACGATCACTTTAAAGGGTTGTAATCCGAATGATGTAGGAGCCAACCGGATGGCTTCTAAAATATTCTCTAATTTTTCAGTCGGAACTTTTGTTCCATTCATTCTCTTTGTGGCATATCGCCAGTTCAATGTATCAACTAAACTCATATTTTATAAATTATTTATTTTGATACATATAACGTCAAATATGTTCTATTGTTTATAATCTGTTTTATCTTTCTCTGTTCTTGCTAATCATCAGGGTTTGTTCTTTGTCAGTTACAATTCAATCAATCATTCATAGTCGAATCGATCGGCCGGCAAACAACTACGGTTATATGGAAACAAGATTGTTTTCGTTCCCGTACTGCCAGAAATTTACAGTCTTCACGCATCTCTCTCAATACTGAAGTTAATGCCTGAACAGCTTCATAACTACTCTCAATACTATCGGTTTGAGTATTGTAAAAATTCTTGTAGGATATATCTACAGTAGTACCATATAAATGTGAAGAATGAATTGAAGCATTGCTATTACGATGGCTCAGTTTATTCTGAGCTTCCTCCGTTCGTAAAAGTGACGTAATCAGGAATCTAAAATTCTTGTATTTTTTCTCTTTTAATCGTTCTTGAAATTTAAATCCTATTTCATTCAACATATCAATGGCTTCGGGAATGAGATAGGGTTGAGAGTGTTTTAAAGACTTTAATTTATAGAACTGATTATCTGCCACTTTTACCAGCAATGCCATACGAACCAAATCATCTATTTGAGAATAAAACGCAGAATCTGTCTCAAAGGGCTTCTTAAGCCCATTCTTCATTGCATGTAACAAATGAATATCATTTTTATCGTTTAATTTGTTACTTGGAGCAATTGGAGCATTCGCAAATCGAACGTGATCACATTCTTGATAATTAGTATATCTGGTACTTTTTTTTGGCAGAAAGAAGAAGAAAAAAAGAAGAAATAAAAAAATGGAGAAAATAAAGATTGAAGAAAATCCAATGAGAAAATATTTTTTTTTACCGGGAATCATAATTGAAATGAATTGTTAGCAGGTTGGAAGTGTATTCATTTTGCAAAGATAAAGAATTTAGAAACCAAAGATATTGCAGCAATTTAGAAAGTTATCAACAAAATCAAGTAAGATTTTCGATTAGAGGATTTTGAATATCGATACATAATAGTTCATAAAATGGTTACTAAATAATTTCAAAATTGGAAACAATTGGTTAACTTTGCGCCACTAAATCTAGAAATAAAATTATATGAAACCAACTTTATTTGTACTGGCTGCGGGAATGGGCAGCCGTTATGGCGGACTAAAACAATTGGATGGGTTAGGCCCCAACGGTGAAACGATTATGGATTATTCCATATATGATGCTATTAAAGCAGGCTTTGGGAAAGTCGTTTTCGTTATAAGAACCAGTTTTGAAAAAGATTTTAAAGCAGTGGTCGTCGATAAATTTAAAGATTTAATTGACACTGACATTGTTTTTCAGGAAATTTCAAATGTCCCTGAAGGCTCAACTTATATCCCTGAACGTGAAAAACCATGGGGAACAAACCATGCTGTATTGATGGGGAAAGATGTCATTAAAGAGCCTTTTGCTGTAATCAATGCCGATGATTTTTACGGACAGGAATCCTTTGCTATTTTAGCTGATTTTCTCCGCAGTGTAGAGGGAAAACAAAACAAATATTGCATGGTAGGGTATCATGTTGGAAATACGCTGTCTGAAAGTGGAGCTGTTAGTCGGGGTGTCTGCGTGGTAGATGAAAACAATTTATTGAAAAACGTCGTTGAACGTACACACATAGAAGAAAAGGGAGGTACCATTTTTTATCTCGACGAAAAAGGAGAAGAAGTTTCTATTCAGGCCAACACCCCTGTATCAATGAATATGTGGGGATTCACACCCGACTATTTTGATTATTCATTAGATTATTTTAAAGAATTCCTGGCAGAAAACGGTCAAAAATTGAAATCGGAATTCTATATACCCTTAGCAGTAAACAATCTGATTGTTAAGCACAAAGCAACTTGTAAAGTGCTCGATACGCCTTCGAAATGGTTTGGGGTGACTTATGCTGAAGATCGTTCACAAGTAGTACTAAAAATCAATGAATTAGTCCGTAAGGGCATTTATCCTGAGAAATTATTCAAATAAAAATATTTATGGCAAAAATTTTAGTAACCGGTGGAACTGGTTATATCGGTTCACATACGGTTGTTGAATTGCAGAAGGTGGGTTTTGAAGTAGTGATTGTTGATAATCTTTCCAATTCAAACATTGATGTTTTAACCGGCATTGAAAAAATCACAGGCATTCGTCCCGAATTTGAAAATATCGATTGTGTTGATTACGTGAGTATGGATCGAATGTTTGAAAAGCATACAGATATTGAAGCAATCATTCATTTTGCTGCCAGCAAAGCAGTTGGTGAATCTGTTGAAAAACCCTTGCTGTATTACCGGAACAACCTTGTTTCACTCATCAATTTGCTGCAATTGATGCCAATTCATAAAATTAAGAATATTGTTTTTTCATCTTCGTGTACAGTTTATGGTCAGCCGGATGTGCTACCTGTTACCGAAAGTGCACCTATCAAACCGGCAATGTCACCTTACGTCAACACAAAGCAGGTTGGAGAAGAAATTATCCGCGATACAATCTATGCCTATTCACAATACCAAAGTATCATTCTTCGGTATTTTAATCCGATTGGCGCTCATTCGTCGGCTGAAATTGGCGAACTTCCAATGGGGGTTCCTAATAATTTGCTTCCTTTCGTAACCCAAACAGCCATAGGCTTGAGGAAACAATTACAGGTTTTTGGAAATGATTATAATACCCCCGATGGATCGTGCATTCGCGATTATATTCACGTGGTTGATCTGGCCAAAGCGCATGTTATTGCCGTACAACGTATGTTGAATAAAGACACAAAAAGCACGGTTGAAATTTTCAATTTAGGAACCGGACGCGGTTTATCCGTACTGGAAATTATTGATTCTTTTGAAAAAGTAAACGGGGTAAAAATACCCTATAAAATTGTAGCCCGACGCGAAGGGGATATTGAAAAAGTGTGGGCTGACCCGAGTTATGCAAACGAAGAATTGGGTTGGACTGCCCATGAAACGCTTGAAGAAACTTTACGTAGTGCCTGGTTGGGGGAACAGAATCTTGCAAAGC
>JAQTOL010000182.1 GCA_028748945.1 Paludibacter sp. | reverse complement strand
GTTCATGCGTACTGCATTGATTACCTTTTGTCCGGTGCGACCGTGGAATGTTGCTACCAATCCAATATTTTTATAGGTTAAATTGAATCCAAAGCCACCCGTAAATAATGGGTTTGAGTTTCCAATATAAACGATATCATATTGATTTATAACGCCATCGTGATTTATGTCGGCATATTTAGCATCACCGGCATATGTTTTTACAGAACCATTTTTCGTAACAACCGGACTCCCGTTGATATCATAAATAGTATTACCACCGGCATCTTTTGCGTAGGTTTCTGCAGTATTCTGATAGACACCCAGGTATTTATATCCGTAGAACGAACCGAGTGGATCTCCGGCGGTAAGTTTGTACGCATAATTTTTGTTGCCGAAAGTATAATTCAAATCTTGTTTATTTGCAGGTAATTCAACAATTTCATTTTTATTCTGAGAAATGTTGAAGTTTACATTCATTTTCCAGTCTTTGGTTTTTATCAACTGAAGATCTGTGCTGAATTCCCAGCCCTTATTATCCATTTTTCCCGAGTTATAGTACTTCACGGAAGTATAACCTGTGGTAGATGGAACTGTAACATCTTTTTGTAACATATTGGATGTCAGTTTATCATACAGGTCAAGTGACAAATTTATGCTATTGTTAAACAATCCGACATCTACACCGATATTAGTTTGTGTTACTGTTTCGTAGGTTATGTTATCCAATTGAATTTTTACCGGTTGAATGGCAGCCATGTCAATATATCCATTCGTTATAGCACTTAACGATCCAATATAAGGGGCTGAACCTGAAGGCGAATTACCACTTTGTCCCCAGTTAACACGGAATTTCCCAAGTGACAGGAACTTATAGTTTTCTAAAAATTTTTCATCACCAAACAACCAGGCTGCTCCAATATTTGGAAAGATACCCCAACGATTTTTTACAGGTAAACTGGCACTTGCTTCAGCACCAACACCACCACTCACAATGTACTTTTCCGAATAAGAGTATTGAGCATTTAATAATCCTCCCATGCTTCTATCGATAACATGACCGGAACCAGGGCCTAAATTTTTTGTGTTACTTCCTGAAATCAAATCGGTAATACCGGAACTGGCTGCACCCGTAGTACTTCCTGAAAAACTTGATGAACTCTGATTTTCTGTATTAAATTTAGCACTTAACAATACTTTGTGTTTTTCTGCAAATGTTTTGTTGAAAAGCAGTCTGTTTTCAGTTGTCAGATACATAACATCGGATCCTCCTTCGGAACTAATACCTGCGTACTGGCTAATAAATGATTGACCCGTAACGGATTGTGGTAAGTACTTTTCGGTTTTGTTCATATTGGTCTGGAAACCCAAAATTCCGTAATAATCCAATCCATCCAGTAATTTGTAGTGCAGGTTAAAAATCATCAAACTCGATACGGCTGTCGTTTGATTTTTTCCTTTGTAAGCCAGTGCTACATTATTCAGCGTAGCATTGGTTGAATATGACCCTTGCAGATAACTATAAGGTGTGAAATATTCGGAAGTTGGATTGCCGTCACCACCAATAATATATGGACTCATATTTGGCATTTTTGTTAATGCATCTCCACGTATTGAATTGTCCAGATAACTATCTGTGTATGTAGCATCTCTGACACCACGTGTAAAACTGTAATTTAAACCAATATCCAATTTATCGGAGAACTTATATTGTGTGTTGAAGTTACCGCTAAAACGTTGGTATTTTGTTCCGATTGTTGTTCCTTCATCACTTAAATGTCCGAGTGATAAGCGGTAATTGGCTTTTTCACCTCCACCAGAAAGTGAAAGGTTATTGTCGAACGACATACCGTTTTGTGTAATTAAATCCAACCAATTCACATCCTGATTGTATTCTTCAAAATATGTCCAGGCAGGATCGTAACCAATCTCTTTCGTATTATAAAGCAGGTTCATATAGGTAGTGGCTTCACTTGTACCTTGTCCAACATCGTTAATCGAATTCCAAAGCGCATCCTGGATCATTGATACATACTGCTTGGCATTAAGCATTGGAATTGAATTCCGTTCTTTGCTGGTTTCATATTTGGTTGAATACGATAATGACATTCTACCTTTACTTCCTTTTTTTGTTGTAATCAACAGTGCTCCGTTAGCAGCTTTAGAACCATAAATAGCAGTGGCGGCAGCATCTTTTAACACTTCGATACTGGCGATGTCACTTGGCGCAATGTTGAGTAACTGACTATAATCTTCTGAGTTTGCAGTTGCAAAGCTAAAGTCGGGAGAAATATCAACCGGCATTGGAACACCATCCAAAACAAATAATGGTTCTGATGACGCACTTAATGAAGATGTCCCACGAATACGGATTGAACTTCCGGAACCGGGATCGGCACCAGTCAGAATGTCAACGTTGGCTAATGCTCCCTGCAAAGCTTCCGTTATATTTGTAACATTAGCAGTTTCCAGACCTTCCATGGTAACCTTTGAAATGGCCGAAACACGTTCGCGGGTAGTTTGTCCTAAAGAATTCTTCTCTATTCGTTTGCCCTGTACTTCAACTCCTTCAAATGTGGTTGCATCAACCAATTTGATATCTATAGTTGCCTGATCAGTATATTTAACTGACTTTGATTTATAGCCTACGTATGAGAAAACAATGGTTAAATTTGCTTTGTCCGGAATTCTCAGATGGTATTCTCCATTTAAATCTACTATAGAGCCGCTTAATGACCGATGCTCTGAATTCATAACATACACATTTGCACCGGTTAGTGCTTCGTTATTTTCAGAATCGCGAACTGTACCAGTAAGCACTTTTTGTGCAGCTATCGATTGCACTACCAACAGAGCAACCAACGATATGATTATTTTGCGAAATATCTTCATATTATAATTTATTTTATTCTACACTCAATGATTTATCAATAAGATAAACAGCACCATCTGCATATATGTATGGGAAATAGTTTAATACTTTTGCTTCATTTCCTTTTGCATCAATGACAACCAGTTCTGTTCCGCGATCCACTAAGGTATATGTAGCTACTGTACCATCTGATTTTTTTCCAAACGATACTAATGTGCCCTGTACCTTTGCATTGGGGAATGGATAATCAAGTAAATTACTCGCATTTACATTGATAAAATAAGGTTTCAGGAATGCAGCTATGTTGTCTGCAGTTTTACTTGGCAAAGCGGCGTAAAGAGCTGCAAGACTGGTTGCCGGGGGAATCAACAGAATAAACCTCTCACCCTGCAAAAAACTATAAGGAGGAGTTGAAGTGGTAAAAGTTGCAACACCAGCATAGGATATAAAGGTTTTTAAGTCTGCAGGACAAGAAGTCGTTTTCAGGTTTTTAAACTGGCTAAACTCTGGTGTCAGTCCCGAAGCAGATTCTCCACTCAGTGCGTAGGCATCTCCATTGCTGTAGCTGCTAATTTTTGTGAATGTAGGTACTTTATCATCCACCCCGAGATTATAAAGATAAGATGAATATACTTTATTATCCTTGGTATATAAATAGTTAAATGAATTTAATGTCCGGTAAACGAATTCATTTCCGTTTCTACTTGAAATTACTTCGGTTGCAATATGCGCACCGGCAAAAGTTTTCTTTTGTGTCGTATTCATAGCTGTAGGACCATTATCACCTTCAATATTAACTACCTGATACCCATATTTGAATGTATTTGTGATATCATAGGTAATGGCTTTACCATCCAGATTGGTAAAGTCCAGAATCATTTTATTGGACGGATAAAAAACACTGAATTTTGTTGCATCCGATATTAATGTAGGAACATAACCACCATTTTTCATTATATCTAAAATCAGATTATAAGCGGTATCGCAATACATAGGAGCAGTAACCTTCTCAAACATAGGTGGAACTATTATTTGATTTAGTCCGTAAATTGCACCGTTCACACAAATATTTTTCTTTTCAACATTTGACCGGTCGAACTGAATCGTATTACCGTACATTGACTTAATTAAACCGGATTCTATCTGCCCGGGAAAAAGAATTGTTCCACTATAAACATGATTTTGCAATAGTGCCAACATGGGTTCAAAGTTTACTTTTGAAATGTCGCTATAGTATGGGGCCCAGTATTTATTAAAAAATGCTTGCATTGCATTGTTATCGGGAGCAAACACATTATGCGCTCCATATGACAAAATTGATAATGACTGATAAGAAGAAATCGGCCATTCTGATGAAATCGCTGGAAGAATAAAATTATAATTCTTTGTAAATAGTGAATCCCCATTGCCATAATCAGTTGTTGAGACTGGATCGTACTGATAATCAGCAAACCTTTCATAGGCATAATAGAAGTCCGAATAGTTTGCATCTGTTTTTAAATTGGTATAAATGGTTTCAAGTGGTTCCAATACCTTATCAATAGTGTATACATAACCATTGTCCGAGACGATAGCATATTCTTTAACCGATGCATCTGATACATTGAATCCATTTGTGCCTGTCCAGGTGGAGCCGGGATAAAAGAACTCGTAATTTGATTTTGCATCGATATTATTACTCGTAAAAAAATTATTCGAGAATACAGGGATGAAGCGATCGAAGTGAACAACTTTGTAAGATTTTCCGGAAGATGCATCTATCTCTGTTGAGATTGAATCACGGCTTTTGGTCCGGAACTTATAATACATTCCTGCCATAGGGTTAACTGACTCTATTCCATTCGGTTTGTACTCTTCAAACGCTTCTTTGTTGAAAGAGTAAAATAATAAATGAAATCCGATTAACTTATCCAGTTGTGTTTTGGAAATAGCATCAACTGAGGTATAATTATGTTTAGTCAGGTAAGCCTGAAACGCCGAATCATTTGGTGCCATTACAGTTACCAACCCCTTACCCTGTACCAGATCTTTAAATGAAGATCTTTCAACAGCAGATAAAAAGAGCTTATAGTTTCCTTTCTTTTCAAGAACTTCCCAAGCGTTGCCCTTTAACCAACCGGGAGTAGCATAGTACTTATCCAATTCACTTACACATGAGGTGAAAGCAAATAGAAATAATACTAAAATCGGAGTCCATTTTTTCATGATTTTTCCCATTTTCTATTGTTTTGTGCAAAATTTCTATATAATAATTTGTGAGATTCTTAAATTTAATATTGATAATTGCTGATTAAGGCATTGGTTTTAAACCTTCCCATTTTACATCCCAATTCCCATCTTTTGGAAAACCGGGATTTTTAACTTTATTGCCATCCCAACCGGCACACATCATGGCTACAGCCGTCAAAAGTCCACCATTACCGGGTAAATATATTCGTAAACGGTTGTCCTGATAATTGTGTCCGTTAACTAAATAAGTATTCGTTCGTTTATCCATAAGAAGTGCTCCGACAGCTTTCTCAGTATCACCAAGTCTGGCAGCATTCATGGCTGTCATTGGATAATCCCAACCCCAGGTCTGATTCCAGTTCCAGTTTGTCCAAATCCAGTTCAATGTGTTTTGCATGATATCTTTACGGAATAAAGGACAGTTTGGAAGTATCCCAAATGCTCCTAAAACAGCCATATGATCTGAAGTAAAACGAATGTCCCTGTAAGTTTCGGGAGCGGTTTCAGCGGCCAAATAAAGACTGTCTTTAGAGGCAAGCGGTGAAAGTTTTTTAATCATATTATCCCATTGTGGATTTCGTTTTAATCCCATTCGTTCACGCCATTCTTGAGCAATATTCATCGCAAAATGCCAATAAGATAATTCAAAAGGCGGATTAACCGTTTCAGAAGCGCGTAAAGTTTCCTGAGCAGGAATAATTCCTTTCAAAATATATCGATTGTTAACAGAATCGTAATCTGCAAACGAATACATAAATTTAGCAGTTTCATCAATAAGTTTACTGTATTTTAAAAGCAGCTCTTTGGATGGATGATCTCTGTAAACTAATTCAGCTAAATAAATAATATGAGGTTGTTGCCAGATGAGGAATGATCCAACTTTTGAAGGCGCTTCAGTGCCTGAAGGATCTGTCATTTTCATCCAACGAACTCCATCAAAACCTTGTCTTTTTGCAATTTCTTTTGCAACAGGTAAAGCATTATTATACCATCCCAACGTTCTTTCCAGTAAGCCGGAACGGCCCCACAAGGCAAATTGAGCCTCGTGCCACCAAATCATTTCAAGATGAAATTTCCCGTACCAGGAGTTGTATGTCAATCCGGTTTCTTGCGGTGGAGTGGAACCTGCACATTGTACAGCTAATAAATACTGCGACAAAACAACACGTCTTTCAAGTTCAGGAGCTCTTTTGTCCTTACAGTTCGAAAAGTCAACAGCACCACCGTTCATCCAAAAAGATTTCCAATAATTTTCGGTAGCCAGTTTTGTTTCTGCAAATGTCGGTTGTATGTTTTTTGTTGGTTTGTTTTCAGTAAAAGCAGCTGTAAAAGCAAATTCATCTGATGAGGGTTGTAAAATAAAATAGTTCTTTTCCTTTTCCACTAATTTAGCCCGACCTTCCCACTGAATATTGACGTAATAAATTGTAGCATCAATTTTTCTTTCGAGTAGTGCCGAGTTTTCAGTCTGGCGAATGAGAGTCGTGCTGTGTTTTTCGTTACTGTTCCAGTCACAGGCATCATCGGTGTGTCCCCCGGTAGGGTAGGGAAAATGAAATTTAATGGCAGGTTGTGTGGTGGAAATAATCTTTGCTCCAAT
>JAQTOL010000181.1 GCA_028748945.1 Paludibacter sp. | reverse complement strand
TAGAAAAAATGATATCCAGGGAAATATCAAAAACATTCGGTTTCGATGTTCCGGTGCTGGTACTTACAAAAGATGAACTAAGTGATGCATTGATAAAAAATCCTTACCGAACAGATTCTTTGAAAGATCCCGCCAATATGTATTTGACTTTTCTGTCGGAAATACCTGACATGACTCTGTTGGACGTGATTTCACCTGTCTGGTATGCTCCGGATGAATTCCTTCAGATTGGCAAAATTATTTATAACTTTTGCCCCAATGGTTATGGGAAAACCAAACTCACAAACAGTTTTTTTGAAAACAAACTCAAACTCATTGCCACCAGCCGGAATCTGAGAACGGCAAATGAATTAATGCTGATAGCTGAAAAACTCACGGAATAGAAAATCTCATTTTTCTCCCTGATTTAAGAACAGGAGAAACGGGCATAAAAACCTGTTTCTCCTGTTCTTTTGTAACACAAATGAATATCATTACAGATTCAGGGTTTCATTTATAGTATTTTTGTTATTCATAAAAACATTTCATACTTTTGTAATCAATTCTATTAATCAAAAAAATATCAACATAGCCATGAAACCAACATTATTAGAACTCGTCTCACAAGGAAAAACATTGGTATCGGATGGTGCCTGGGGTACTTTTTTACAAGCCAAGGGTTTACAGCCCGGTGAATGCCCTGAACAGTGGAACATTGATCATCCCGGTGTCGTGCTGGATATTGCTCTTGGTTACATAGAAGCCGGTGCTGATACAATAGAAACAAACAGTTTTGGTGGCAACCGTTTCAAACTGGAAGGTTTCGGATTAGCTGACAAAGCATATGAACTGAATAAAAAAGCAGCAGAAATTTCCCGACAGGCAGCCGGGAACGATAAATACGTGTTAGGTTCAATCGGACCAACAGGAAAAATGTTGATGATGGGTGATGTAACCGAAGAAGAACTTTATAACGCCTTCAAAGAACAGGCAATTGCACTCTACGAAGGTGGAGCCGATGCACTGGTTATTGAAACCATGACTGCCATCGATGAAGCTGAGATAGCGGTGCGTGCTTGTCGCGAAAACACTCCCTGTGAAGTAATTTGCACCATGACTTTTGACAAATTATTGACAGGTGGTTACCGGACAATGATGGGCGTTTCACCGGCAGAAATGGTAGTAGCTTTAAAGGAAGCCGGTGCCCATATAGTTGGTGCTAATTGCAGCAACGGAATCGAAGGAATGATAAAAATTACGGAAGAAATCCGATCGGTGGATAAAGACATACCGGTGTTGATTCATGCCAATGCAGGATTACCTGTTTTACAGGGAACATGTACCGTTTTTCCCGAATCGCCCGAGATGATGGCATCATTTGCTCCACAACTGGCCAAAGCAGGTGCCAATATTATCGGCGGTTGTTGCGGAACTACTCCTGCTCACATTCACAAATTAGTGGAAGTTCTGAATTCCGGACATTAATAATTGTAATTGTTTTACTCAGATGGATGCAAGAACAATAGCCCCTTGTGGAATGAACTGCGGAATCTGTTTAGCCTATTTAAGAACCAGAAATACCTGTGGCGGTTGTTGGGGTGATAACAAGCAGAAAATAGGTCATTGTTCTGCCTGCGTTATAAAAAATTGCGATTTTCTGGAACAAACAGATTCAAAATTTTGCTATGAATGTTCAAAGTATCCATGTTTGCGTTTAAAACAACTGGATAAGCGCTATCGGTTGAAATATCACATGAGTATGATCGAAAACCTGGAAACGATTAAAAATTCGGGGCTGGATCGGTTTCTTGAAATGGAACATGACAGATGGCTTTGTCCTGATTGTGGAGGAACCGTCTGTGTACACAGAGGATTTTGTTTGAAATGCAGAGAAACTGCTTCAAAGCCTAACTGACTTGAAAATGCAAAACGAAAGAAATCTTATTCTTTACATTGCCATGAGTCTCGATGGTTATATTGCCACATCCGATGATGGATTGGATTTTCTTTCGATAGTGGAAGAAAAAAAACAGGATTATGGGTATAACAGCTTCATAGAAACAATAGATACAGTGATTCTGGGACGTAAAACATATGATAAAGTTTTGTCCATGGGTACCGATTTTCCTCATGCCGACAAAGATACTTATATCATTACCCGAACAGCAAGACCGCCAATAGGATTGGTGAAATTTTATACCGGAAATCTGAAGGAACTCGTAGCAGTTCTAAAAAATATGTCGGGAAAAAATATTTTTGTGGATGGTGGCGCTGAAGTTGTGAATGAATTATTAAAGAACAATCTGATTGACGAGTTTTATATATCGATAATACCGGTACTGCTTGGCGAAGGTATTTCTTTATTTAAGAACGGGTATCCGGAAAAGAAACTGAAACTTGTCAGCTCAAAATCTTTTCCTAAAGGATTGGTACAAATGCATTATGTTCGCTGTTAAGCTATCAATACTTTATTATTAAATAGCTGAATATTACGATATAAAATCATATTTTGACATTAACACGTGATACCGATAATAACGAAAAAATGAACCGGATTGCCAACGTACTTATATAAGAACTTTGATAAACGTACAGGAAATAAGAATTGAAAAAGCTGTGGAACAGGATTCTGAGGCTTTGACCAGAATTTCATTCGCGGCAAAAAGACATTGGAATTATCCGATACACTTCTATGATATATGGAAAGATGAATTGACCATCACAGGTGAATATATTCTTCAAAACACTGTATATAAAGCTATTTACAAAAATCAGATTATTGGTTTTTATTCCATTGTTGAAAACAAATACGAATTTTATTCGGGAGATACTTTTGTGCAAAAAGGATTTTGGTTAGAGCATATCTTTATACATCCCGACTATCATGGAATAGGTATTGGTCGAAAATTGATAGAAAATTTAAAACAAATTTCAGTAGAAAAGAGAATTCATAACTTGTTGATTTTTGTCGATCCATTTGCAAGAGGTTTTTATGATAAAGTTGGGGCTTATTATTTATACGACACTAAATCATCTATTCCTGAAAGGTTTATACCTGTTTACGAATTGAAAATATAATCATATTATCTACATACACATGAAAAAACACATCTTCTTTTTTTCCTTTATTCTATTTTTCTCTACTCTTCTAGCCCGGACTTCAAAACTCTCATGGGATAAAACTATTCATAACGATTTGAACGCAATGGCAGCAAACCTGACCAAAACACTAAAACCATGGACAGTTCCTGATCGGACATTTAAGGTTGAATTCTACGGAGCTGTAGCCGATGGAGAAACTGTAAATACTGTTGCCATTCAGAAAGCGATTGATACCTGTTCAGCATCAGGTGGTGGAACTGTGCTATTCACGAAAGGCGATTACGTGACCGGAACTATCACTTTGAAATCAGGTGTTATGCTTGAAGTAGCAGCAGGTGCAAGGATATTGGGAAGTACCAATCTGGCAGATTATCCCGAAAATCAGGAAAAGTTTAAAAGTGTGGTCAGTGAAATTAACAGATACCGTCTTTCACTCATTTATGCCGAAAAAGCCGATCGGGTGGGTATTCGGGGTAAAGGAGAAATTTATTTTCGTGGCGAACGCGAAAATTTTTCAGGAACCGAAACTACAACTGCAATAGAAGGTCGTCCTTTTGGCATCCGTATGATTGAATGCAGTAACGTGGTGCTTCAGGATATTTATCTTCACAATGCAGCCGCCTGGATGCAGAGTTATTTATTTTGTAAAAATCTTATTTTCGATGGTATCAAAGTGGTTAATCATGCCAACTTCAATAACGATGGACTTGATCCGGATGGTTGTCGCAATGTGATCGTGAGAAATTGTTTTATCAATGCCGAGGACGATGCAATGTGTTTTAAAGGTGCCAGCAACAAACCGACCGAAAATATTTTGATAGAAAACAGCACTTTTTATACTACATGTAACGCCCTCAAAATAGGAACAGATACACAAGGTTCGTTTCGCAATATCCTGGCACGAAACCTGACTTTAGGCGGCATCCCGGACTCACTCCCCTGTTGGGATAAGAACCGCGTTACCAGTACCGGAATCACACTTGCAACTGTGGATGGTGGAAATATTGACAATATTCTTATTACAAATGTGAACATTAGCCGGACCAATTGTCCTGTATTCCTTCGGATTGGCAACCGTGGAAGGGTAATGGCCGCTGAACCCAAACCGACCCCCGCACAATTGAAAAATATTGTTATTGAAAATGTAACCGGTGACAATAACTTTGGACAAGGTTCATTCATATCTGGCATTGAAGGCTTTCCGATTGAAGATATTATAATTCGCAATATGCATGTGAGCATGGCAGGTGGTGGTGATTCTACGCTAATTAATAAACCTGTAGTAGAAGACATTACCGGTTATCCCGATGCACATCAGTTTTCGGTAAAAGGTCTTCCCGCTTATGGTTTTTATATTCGTCATGCCCGGAATATTAATTTTTCCAATATTAAAATAACTCCGCTTAAACCGGATACCAGACCCGAATTTAAATTGGGGGTTGATTGCAGACAAATAAATACGACAATAAAGTAATTGTTGTTTTTTCGAAAAAGAGTTAATACAACCTTATTTATATGAATAATAATTTCATATATTTGTACAATCGAGTGGAACATTAACAGGAAAATTTCTTTTAAGTGACATTTTCATTTTGTGTGATTTTAAACTTCATTCATTAGTAACTATTTAGATTCTTATACGCCAACATATTATTGGCATCATCCAATTATGTTGTATTCTATATTTATTCATTTAAAAGCAATCGCCATGAAAAAAAAATTGACTTTATCAGCACTTATCTTTGTTATTGCATTTATTTTCAATAGCATTTGTAGCGCCCAGACATCCTCCATTGACAAAACCAAACTAATTGGGATATGGCAACAATGTGATTCGGTTGGCAATCCCGTTCCAACTGTATCTGGCTTTACTGAATACAAATTATTAACTCCCGAATCATTTACTGTATTAAAAGTGAACAAGGAAACAGGTGTTTTTGTCGGAATATTTTTTGGTTCCTATTCTCTTGAGAACGACACGTATACCGAAACTCTCACTTATGCGACCCCTCAATTGATTTCTATAAAAGGGACTAAAAACCTCTTTTATATAGCTTTAAAAAACGATCTGTTATATATTTCAGGAATTAATAATCCATATAAACAGATTTGGAAAAAGGCGAATGTATTTACTGAAAGTAAATAACTCATCCTGTTTTTATTTAACCCACAGAATGACATGAGTCAATTTGGGAGTTGTTTTGCGTCAGTAAGAAACTATAATTTGGAGAAGAAATTCTTTGTGTTCTTTTCAATTATAATTGGCGTTTTGGCACATTATTACTACATTTGCCTTTTAAAAAACATATAGAACCATGCCACCACTAGCCGAACGTCTACGTCCACAAACCCTTGATAATTATATAGGACAAAAACATCTGGTTGGGGAAAATGCGATCCTGCGGAAGATGATTGAATCGGGGCACATTGCCTAGTTCATTCTGTGGGGACCTCCGGGTGTGGGCAAAACGACGTTGGCAAAAATCATTGCAAATAAGTTGGATCGGCCGTTTTATACGTTGAGTGCTGTCAGTTCGGGCGTAAAAGATGTACGTGAGGTAATTGAAAAAGCAAAAGCCAACCGCTTCTTTTCACAAGCTAATCCGATTTTGTTTATAGACGAAATACATCGTTTCAGTAAATCGCAACAAGATTCTTTACTCGGTGCTGTGGAAAATGGAACAGTTACACTGATAGGTGCAACAACCGAAAACCCTTCATTCGAGGTAATTACTCCTCTCCTTTCCCGTTGCCAGGTTTACGTGCTTAAATCGCTTGACAAAGAAGATTTATTGGCATTAGCCGATTATGCTATAAAGACGGATATCGAACTGAAGAACAGGGAAATTGTGTTTGAAGAAACGGAATCCCTGTTACGTTTCTCCGGTGGTGATGCACGTAAATTGCTAAACATTATAGAATTAGTTGCTAATTCCGATCAATCGGAAAAAGTCATCTTCACCAACGAAACAGTTACCGAGCGTCTGCAGCAAAACCCATCGGCTTACGACAAGGATGGTGAAATGCACTACGATATTATTTCCGCATTTATCAAATCCATACGGGGAAGTGATCCTGATGCTGCCATTTACTGGTTAGCACGCATGGTTGCCGGTGGAGAAGATCCGAAATTTATTGCACGCCGTTTGGTTATTTCAGCTTCTGAGGATATTGGACTGGCAAATCCCAATGCTTTATTGTTGGCAAATGCCTGTTTTGATGCTTTACAAAAAATTGGCTGGCCCGAAGGACGTATTATTCTGGCAGAAGCAACGGTGTATCTGGCTGCTTCTCCCAAAAGCAACTCCGCTTATCTTGCCATTGACGATGCCTTAGCTTTAGTGGAACGAACCGGCAATCTTCCCGTTCCTTTGCATCTGCGAAATGCTCCTACCAAATTAATGAAAGAACTCAATTACGGAAAAGATTATAAATATTCACATGATTTCGCCAATCATTTTGTTGATCAACTATTTATGCCCATCGAACTCAAAAATGAACGTATATGGAAAATTCAAAATAGTCCGGCGGAAAGTAAATTAGGCGAGTGGTTAAGAACTTTGTGGAAAGGAAGATATTAGATTAATGGATAACAGAGTTCCAACTCTGTCATATTTCTCTATTGACAGAGTCGGAACTCTTTCATCCTTGT